>NZ_VHLB01000067.1:0-49491 GCF_006547365.1 Myxococcus sp. AB056
CCCCTCCGTTGCGTGCGCGGGGGTGGGCAGCGGCACCATTCCACGCCCACCCCCGCGCACGCAACGGAGGGGGGCGGCGCGCTAGAGGCCGTACGTCTCCAGCAGCTTCAACCACACCTCGCTCATGGAGGGGAACGACGGCACCGCGTGCCACAACGTGTCGAGCGGCACCTCTCCCGCCACGGCGATGGTGGCCGCATGGAGCATCTCTCCCACCTCCGGCCCGGTGAACGTGGCGCCCACGAGCACCCGGCGCTTCTCGTCCACCACCCACTTCACGGTGCCCGTGAGGCCCTTGCCCACCAGCGACGTGCCGGGCACGTCCTGGAGCTGTTGCTCCACCGTGCGCACCGGCAGCCCGGCTTCGCGTGCCTTGGCCTCGGTGAGGCCCACGCTGGCCACCTGCGGGTGGGTGAAGACGACTTGCGGGGTGGCCTTCGCGTCCGCCCAGGCCCTTGCCTGCTTGCCCGCGATGACGTCGCCCACCATGCGGGCCTGGTACTTGCCCATATGGGTGAGGAGGTTGCGGCCATTGGTGTCGCCGCACGCGTAGAGCCAGCCGCCGTCCACGCCCTTCGCGCGGAGCTGGTCATCCACCTCCACGGGCTTGCCGCTCTCGAGCCCCACCGTCTCCAGCCCGATTCCTTCCGTGCGGGGCACGCGGCCCATGGCCACCAGGATTTCGTCCGCGACGACCTGCTCGCCATTGGACAGCGTCACCGTCACCTCGCCCTTGCCGCCGGGCCGCTGGACGCGCGTCACGTTCATTCCCAGCAGCACGCGCGCGCCGGCATCTCGCAGCGCCTGGGCCACCTGCTCTCCGGCGAAGGGCTCCGCGCGGGACAGCAATCTCTTTCCGCGCTGCACCAGCGTCACCTCGGAGCCCAGCGAGCGCCACGCCTGGGCCAGCTCCACCCCGACCGCGCCGCCACCCAGCACCACCAGCCGCTTGGGCACCTGCCTGGCGCCGGTGCCCTGGCGGTTGTCCCAGGGCTGGGCGTCCTTCAGCCCCGGGATGTCCGGGATGCGCGGATGGCTGCCGGTGGCCAGCACCACGGCTTTTCGGGCCTCCAGTTCCCGCACGGCGCCGTCCTTGTTCTCCACGCGCACCTTGCGCGGGCCGGTGAGCTTGCCGGTGCCCCGCACCACCTTCAGCTTCGCGCCCTCGGCCCACTTCACCTGGGAGTCATCCTGGTAGTTGTTGACCATCGAATCCCGGTGGGCCAGCACCGCGCGCGCGTCGATGCCCTCCTGGAGCTTCTCGCGCACGCCGGCGGCATGCTCCGCCAGCCACCGCGCTTCGCTCGGGCGCAGCAAGGCCTTGCTGGGGATGCAGGCCCAGTACGAGCACTCGCCGCCGAGCAGCTCATGCTCCACCAGCGCCACCGACAGCCCGGCCTCCGCGGCGCGCGCACCGGCGACCTCACCCGCGGGGCCTGCCCCTATCACCACCACGTCGAACGCTTCCGCCATGTGCCTTCACCTCGTGCCCGCTGCGTAGCGCGGCGGCGGGCCATGCCGACGGCCGCGTTGAGACGCACGTCCGCTGCTGGAAAGTGAGGGTGGTCACCCGCCGACACCGGACACAGGGCACGGGCCCGAGGGGGGGTTGGCTGTCAGGTCTGCCCGCGTCCTGTCGTCCGGGGCTGTCGCTTGACGCGGGCAGGGTGGCGGTCACATCTTGTCTGCGCAGCATCACGGTCCGCGCGGGAGTCACGCACGCGGCGGGAGGTGTGCCATGGGACGTGTCTTGAATGGAGTCTCGGGTCGCTCCGCGCTGAACGTGCTGAACCGGGTGGGCCGCCTCCCTCGCTGAGCGGGACGGAGCGCGCTTCCAGGGCCTTGGATTCGGCATGTGCGCGGAGCCTTTGCCTCCGTGCAATGGGCCGGCGTGTGTCTCGTGCGTCGCTGACGGCTTGAAGCCGGGAGCGCACGAGGGGCGCGCGCGGCCTTCTGGGAACCGTTCGTCCTCTCATGTCCTCTTCCAGGAATCGCCGTACCTCGGCATCGCGCCATCTGCGCGTGCAGTCCCATCTGTCCCAAGAAGTCTCCCGCACCTTCCGGGGTGAGCTGTCCGACCCGAGGCTCGAAGGCGTCGCGCTGACGTCCTTCGAGCTGTCGCCGGACGGCCGCCTCGTTCGCATCGGCTACACCGTCACGCCCGAAGCCGCGGCTGGCGGCCTTCGTCCCCTGCAGGCGGCGCTCGAAGGCGCCAGCGGCTACCTGCGCTCGCAGCTCGCGGAGCACCTCGACCTCAAGCGCGTGCCGCAGCTTCGCTTCATCTACATCGGCGTCTCGGAGCACACGCCCGGAGCGGCGGAGGAGGGCGAGTCATGATGCCCCGTCTCCTTCCGCCCGCACCGGGCTGCCGGCCCATCCTCGTCTGGGCCCGAGCGCTGCCTCCCGGCGCGGAGAAGCAACTGCGTCACATCGCCTCCCAGCCCTATGTCGTGGAGCACGTGGCCGCCATGCCGGACCTCCATGTCGCTTCCGGCATCGCAGTGGGCACCGTCTTCGCCACCGAGCATCACGTCGTACCGGGGGCCCTGGGCGGAGACCTGGGCTGCGGCGTGAGCGCCTGGCGTTTCCCACTCACCTCGGGCCTTCCCGGACGGGACGTGCTGGAGCGCGTGCTGTCTCAGCTGGCCGAGCGCATCCCCGTGGGTGACGCCGCCCACCGGGGCCGGGGGCTGCCCTTGCCCCCGGCGCTGGAGTCACCGCCCCTGTCCACCCAGAAGCTGCGCCATTCCTGGGAGCGGCTGGCGCCCAGACACCTGGCGACGCTCGGGGGCGGCAACCACTTCCTCGAACTGGACCGGGATGCGGACGGGGCCCTCTGGCTGCTGCTGCACACCGGCTCGCGGGGCGTCGGCGCGGCCATCGCGGACCACCACGTGCGGGTGGCCCGGGCGCTCGGGGAGGGCGGCTTGCCGGCCCTGGACATCCACACCGCCGAGGGCGCCGCCTGCATCGCCGACACGCAGTGGGCCTGCCGCTTCGCGCTCGCCAACCGGGAGGCCATCGCCGCTCGCGCGCTGGATGTCCTGGAGGAAGCCCTGGGCGTGGCCGCCGACCCCACGTCGGCCGTGGACGTGCACCACAACCACGTCGCCCAGGAGGAGCACGGGGGCCGCCTGCTGTGGGTCCACCGCAAGGGCGCGGTGGGGCTCCAGGCCGGCCAACGCGGGCTCATCCCGGGGTCCATGGGGACGGCGTCCTACGTCGTGGAGGGCCGGGGCGAGCCGCGTGCCTTCCGCTCCTGCTCACACGGGGCGGGTCGCGTCCTCATCCGTGCGGAGGCACGGGCGCGCATCCGCCCGGCGGCGCTGGAGCACGTGCTGCGCCGCGTGGTGTACGACAAGGGGCGCGCCGCCGCCCTGGTGGAGGAGGCACCCGCCGCCTACCGCGACATCACCGAGGTGCTGGAGGACGAGGCCGACCTCGTCCGGCCGCTCCTGCGCCTGACACCGCTCGCCGTCCTCAAGGGCTGACCGGGAAGGGGGAAGGCCGCTCCTGGCGAGAATCCGGGGGCGGCTTTACTCCAGGTGTAATGGGAGAGCGACAATGCGCCCGGCTTCAGCCGTCACCGGGGCCCGGGCGAGGGGTCCAGTGGCTGACATTGCAGAGAACCGCGTCAGGGGAGTTCCCCGCACCCGTCGGGATGCCGTACACTCGGACACCAGAAGTACACGAGAGAACCTGCTGGGGCGTCGTCTAATGGCAGGACATCAGACTTTGACTCTGAGTATCAAGGTTCGAATCCTTGCGCCCCAGCCACTCCGCTCCGGGGGGACGCGGTAGCCATGCGTCCGTCCCGTGCATGAAGGACGGTGGGCCGATGCCGCAGAAGACACTCCTTCTGGTCTCCGTGGGTAGCCCGCCAGCCTCTCTCTTGAGGGACTTGCAGGACCCGCTGGCGGCGCAAATGGGTGTCGCGGCCGTGGTGTCGAAGACGGTATTGCCGACGCCCGCCTACGCCTTCAACAAGGACCGTGGCCAGTACCACTGCAACGCCATCATGCGGCGGCTGACGCCCATGCTGGAGCCCGGCCAGTTCGCCGTGTTGGGCATCTCCGACGTGGACCTCTTCGTCCCGGACTCGCCTTTCGTCTTCGGGGAAGCGGACCGCGAATCGAAGACGGCGGTGATGAGCCTCCATCGCCTGGCCCAGGGCGCCGCCAGCGACATGCTGCGGCGCCGCGCGCAGGTGGAGGTGGTGCACCAGGCGGGACACCTGCTCGGGTTGTCCTACTGCGAGGACCCTCGGTGCGTGATGTTCTTCGCGCAGACGCCGCAGGACTGCGACCGCAAGCAACTGTCGCTCTGCAACCTCTGCCGCAACGAGCTCCAGAAGCTCAACCGCTGACATTGACCGTGCGTTGAATCACCCGTGGCGCGTTGACGTCAGTCCCGGTGCGCTCTGTAGTACGGGGCTCTCTATCGGCCGGGAAGCGGAGTGACGACGATGACGGGCAAGCGGAGGTTCCTCGGAGCGGTTTTGGCGGTGGGGATGTTGGGGGGCTGCGAGCCCCTGGACGACGGTGGCGGCGGCGGCATCGGGGACGTCCTCTTCACCCGCGGCTTCGCCTTCGTGCGCGAGGACGACCGCAACGTCTTCGTGGTGGACGACAACGGCGACGCCAACAGCCCGCAGCGGCTGACCAACGTGGGCGGCGCCTACTGGCCTTCCGTGTCGCGAGACGGCCGCAGCGTGGTGTTCGTCCAGCGCAGCGGCGGTACCACCTCGCTGCTGACGGTGCCCACCTCGGGCGGCACGCCCTCCACGCTGTTCCGGGCGAATGATTCGACGTGCGCGCGCGGCTGCTCCAACTTCCGCACGCCCACCTTCAGTCCGGACGGCCGCAGCGTTGTCTTCGTCTTCTCGCCGGGCAACAGCTCCCAGACGGCGCTGGCGCGCATCAACACGGACGGCAGCGGCTTCCAGGAGCTCACGCCCAACAACGTCATCGCCTACGGCGCGCCGTCCTTCCTGCCCAACGGGAGCGCGGTGCTGGCGGGTGCGGGCAGCGGGTTGAACCAGCTCGACCAGCTTGCGCACGTGCCGCTCAACGGGGGCACCATCACCTACTCCTCCCTGAGCGCGGGCGTGCAGTTCGTGGAGAACCGCGTGGCGGTGTCTCCGAACGGCTCCCAGGTGGCGCTGGATGGGCGCCTGTCCTCCGGTGGCACGCGCATCTTCGTGGGGCAGTTGTCGGGCTCGAACGTGGGGGCGCTCCAGCGCGTCACCAGCGGCGGGACGGGCGAGGAGTCATGGCCGAGCTGGACGGGCGCCAGCCAGCTGGGCTTCCTCATCAGCGCTGGCGGGAGCGACACGGGCATCTACCGCGCGAACCTGAGCACGGGCTCGGTGTCGCTGGCGGTGCCCAGCGCCACGGAACCGTCCTACGGGCCGATTTGACGCGCGATTCGCGCCGTGGGGGGCGCCTGCGGTAGCCTGACGCATGGAGATGCCGGCATGAGCGAGTCACCCGACAGCAAGTCCCTCGCCTCTGGCGCGCAATCCCAGGAGCCCATCCTGGGGAGCCGGGCCGGCCATCTGGTGGGCTTCGATGCCAGTGGCGCGGTGCTCGTGGATTTTCCGGGGAACACCTCGGGCCCGGTGGCCGCGCGGCTCGCCGTCGTCGTGGAGCCGAAGGCGCTCCAGGCCGCCGTCGCCCAGCGGCAGAAGGCGGTGCTCCTCTTCGAGAACGGAGACGCCCGGCTGCCCTTCGTCATGGGGCTCATCCAGGAGCCCAGCGCGACGCCGCTGTTGGACGCGTTGCTGGAATCACCCCCTTCGGAAGCCGCGCTGCGCCCGACAGAGGCCCATGTCGACGGCAAGCGCGTCGTCATCGAGGGCCAGGACGAAGTCGTCCTCAAGTGCGGTGAGGCCAGCATCACCTTGCGCCGCAACGGCAAGGTCATCGTGAAAGGCACCTACCTGGAGTCGCGCGCGTCCGGCACCCACCGAATCAAGGGCGGCACGGTCGAAATCAACTGACGCTTCGGACGTAAGGCGACCTGCGTGGACGCCACGTCCAACACGACGCGGCACGGGCCGCCGACGGGCGGGGGGCAGCTTCCCTGCCGAGCGCCGTGCTGTGAGCCAGGGCGCCGAGCGCCCGGGGGCAACTGGCGTCCCAGAGCGCGAGGCGCGATGCTGCCGCGCGGAGGTCTGACGATGTCCCTCTTCGATGCCGTGCTGGCGGGCGACCGTGACGCCGTGGAGTCCCACCTGTCCGCTGGAGCGGACCCGAACCCCTTCGACGAGGAGGGGCGCACGCCGCTCATGGCCGCGGCCCGCGCGGGGCGAGCGGACCTGGTGCAACGCCTCCTGGAGGCGGGAGCGGACCCCGAGCTGACGGACAGCATCGGCGAGTCCGCGCTCATCATGGCCGCGGCGCACGGGCACACCGAGGTCTGCCAGTGGCTGATGCCTCACGCGCGCGCGGATGACCAGGACCTGGCCCGTACGCTGCTCTCCGGCCTGGGCATCACCGACCTGCGCTTGGACGCGCCGCCTCCGCCGGACAACAGCTTCCGCCGCAAGCTCGCCTCCGCGGGGGCGTATGTCTCCGGCAAGCTGGGGGACGACGGCGCCACCAAGCGGCTGGAGCGCGTCCTGCGCTCGGAGAAGCAGCGCAAGCCCTGAAACAGCGAAGGCCCGGGGCTTCAGGTGGAAGCCTCCGGGCCCTTGCGTGAAGCGAAGCAGCGGGCGGGCCCTTCAGCGGGCCCGCCGCACCACTGGCACTACTCCGGCTTGGCGCTCACCGTGGCGCTGGGGGTCACGGTGCCCACCGCGCCGCTCTTGGTCTCCAGCGCGTCGGCGACCAGCTCGGTGATGTCCTTGATCTTGATGTTCTCCTCACGGCCGGTGTCGTTCACCGCGTCGGAGAGCATCGTGGAGCAGAACGGGCACGCCACCGCGACGATGCCGCTGCCGCCCTTCTCCTTGTAGTCGCCCACCTGGCCCGGCTTCTTCTTGTCCGCGGCGTTGGGGTAGGGCGTGTTCGGGTCCTCGGCGTGCTTCAGCGTGAGCGCGGCCTCGTTCAACCGGTTGTGGTTGATGCGCGTGCCAATGTGCTCCTCCATCCACATGCGGCCGCCGCCGGCGCCGCAGCAGAAGCCCTCGCGCTTGCTGCGCTGCATCTCCACCACCTCGAGCCCGGGGATGCTGTTGAGCACCTCGCGGGGGGCGTCGTAGACGCCGTTGTGGCGGCCCAGGTAGCAGGGGTCGTGGTAGGTGAGCTTGCTGTTCATCACCGCGGAGAGCTTGATGCGCTTCTCCTTCAGCAGCTCGTTGATGAGCTGCGTGTGGTTGATGACGCGGTACTCGCCGCCGAACTCCGGGTACTCGTTCTTGATGGTGTTGAAGCAGTGCGGGCACTGGGTGATGACGGCCTTCACGCCCATCGAGTTCCACGTCTCGACGTTCGTCTTCGCCATCGTCTGGAACAGGTACTCGTTGCCCATGCGGCGCGCGGAGTCGCCGTTGCACATCTCCTGCTTCGACAGCGTGGCGAAGCTCACGCCCGCCTCGCGCAGAATCTTCACCAGCGCGCGGCTGACCTTCTTCTGCTTGTCGTCGTAGCTGCCCGCGCAGCCCACGAAGAAGAGGTACTCGTAGGGGCCGCCGTCGTCACCCCACGTGGGGAGCGCCAGGTCCTCCGCCCACTCGTCGCGCCGGTCCTGGCCCAGGCCCCAGGGGTTGCCCTGGCGCTCGATGCCCTCGAACACGCGCTGGATTTCGGGGGGGAACTCCGCCTTCACCTGCACCTGGTAGCGGCGCATGTCGATGAGGCGCGGAACGTTCTCGATGAACACCGGGCAGGCCTGCTCGCACCAGCCGCAGCTCGTGCACGCCCACACCGTCTCCGCCGACAGCGCGCTGCCGACGATTTCGGGCAGCGGCTCCTTGATGCCATTGGGGCCGTAGCCTTCCTCCACCCACTGCTCGTTGTCCCAGATCCAATGCTTCAGGTCCTGGTTGACGCCCTTGTGGGTGAGCGGCTTGCCGGTGATGTACGTCGGACAGTGCGTCTGGCAGCGGCCACACTCCGTACAGGAGTAGAGGTCCATGCCCTGCTTCCACGTCAGGTCCTTCACCGTGGCGGTGCCGAAGTCCTCCTTCTCCAGGTCCGGCGTGGGCAGCTTGCCGGTGGAGTGGGTGCGCTGGAAGAAGACGGTGGGCAGGCCGGTGATGATGTGGAAGTGCTTGCCGATGGGCAGGAAGTTCAGGAACGCCAGGATGATGACCAGGTGAACCCAGAAGCCGGCCGTGCCCACCACGTGCGCGGCGGTGGCACCCAGCGGCATCATCGCCAGGCCCGTCAGGCTGGTGAACGGCTCCCACCACACCAGCGCGGCGGGGGACTGAGGCACCTGCGAGGCGCCCACCTGCGCCTGCGCGGCGTGCGCGGCCACCATGTGGCTGCCACCGAACAGGAACTCGGAGACCATCAGCCCGCCGATGAAGCACAGGATGAGGTACGCCTCCCACGACGGCGTCATGCGGTCCGGCTTCACCTTCCAGCGGACCCAGATGTAGTAGGCCACGCCCAGCAGGGCCAGCGCGGCGACCACGTCCTTGGCCAGCAGGTAGAGCTTGTAGACGAAGAGCAGCGCGGATTGATCCGCCCAGAACGGGTGGCCCAGGTCGGTCAGCACGTCCAGCGCCGTGGTCGAAAACCCCATGGCGAAGAGCATGACGGTGCGCAGGGCCAGCACCATGAAGGCCGCGTAGATGAGGACGTGGAACAGGCCCGGCGTGAACTCCTCCGGGTCCACCAGTCGCTTCTGGCCAAGGCCGAAGCGCACCAGCTGCGCCACGCGGAAGGGGATGTTGTCGAGCCGGTTCTCCTTCTTCATCGCGAGCAGGACGCCCACGCGACCGGACATGGTCATGACGAAGATGGGAATGGCGAGGGCTAGCAACAGGCCGGTGATGATGGGACTCATGGGACTCTGAGGACCTCTCGGGCGCGGCAGACAGGCCCGGGCTGCCGCGTCGCGGCAATTCTTGAGTGCACTTCAACCCTAACAGGGGTGATTCTCGAATCAAGCACCCTGCTGCCCCAGGTGTCCTTCACTGGAGAACGCGGCCCGGGTCCTCTGGGGAGTGAGCGGCCATCGCACGGATTTACCAGTGGCGGACGGCAGCCAGGCACCCTTTGAAAATACTCGGGCGTAAATCGCTGTGGGGGTTCCTTTCTCGGGCCCAGGGCTTACCTTGTGCGATTGCCACGGGCACTGTCTGACGTCTGACTCTTCGTAACTGCCTGTAAATACGAACACTCCTCGCCGGAGGGCAGGCAGGTAGGCAAGCGGACGACATGGCCCCCGGAACTTTGAGACCCCAAGGGCTTTACAACGCGAGGCGACATCCCCAACATGGTCGGTAAATCGGTCAACGATTAATGGAGCGGGCCTCGCATGGGGCGGGCCCGGGTCGACCGAAGCGGGATGCCCCCCTTCACCTGGGTGGCCTCCAGAGGAGCCGGCGATGGTTCACGACGACACCACGTACATGGACGATGAAGGTTTGCCTTATGTGGATCCGCGGCAGGACGGTGGCGCGGAGTCTTCTGAGGCCGACGAGGGCGCGCCCGGCCGCCGTTGGGGCTACTCCGAAGAGTCGTGGGGCGGCTGGACTGCGGCCGAGTAATTCGCGGCCCCCGCGGCCGGTGGACGCGCGGGGGCACTCGCGGTAACCGGGGCAATGGACACCCGCGTGGTGGCTCCCTCAGGGTTAGCCCCCGGGCCCAGGGGTCGCGGCCCCACATCAGAATGGGCGGCCTGCCTGCCCGTCACCTTTCCCTCATTTCTGCGTCAACCTCTCCGGCGGCAACGAACGGCCGTGGTTCGAGGGTGAGGAGCGACGTCATGAAGGTGCTGTGGTGCTGGCGGTGCCGGATGGACCTGCCCATGCTCGACGAGGAGGAGTTCGCGCAGATCAACCTCCTGCTCCAGCGCAAGCAACTCCGGAACGAGGCAGGCATCTCGTCCCTCAAGCACGCCTTCACGCCTGCTCTCCGGGAGTACGAGCGGATGACCGGCTTCCGCGAGACGAACATCAACGCGGTCTTGCACCACCGGCTGATTCTCTTCGGCCCGCCGTGCACCGCCTGCGGCAAGCCGCTGCGGACCCCCCAGGCCCGGTACTGTGCGGCCTGCGGCGCGTCGCGGCGGCCAGCACCTTCCTGAGGGGCTGCCCGTGTGGGTGTGCCGCATCCTGGCTGGCCCCCTTGCTCCAAAGCACGACTCCCGACATTCTCAGACCCCGCAGCCTGCCCGAGAGCGTCCCCCTCTCCCGTGCGTTGTGGCCCATGAGACTTCCGGCATCGGGGGCGGTCCGCTCCCGCAGATTGATTCGCGGCACAATGCCTCGTGCGACCACGGGGGAGTACGTATGAAGCAGACGGCCTGGGCAGTGGAGCGTGACGCCGAACATGGCCGCGAGGTGCTCCTCCTCGTCACCCTGGAAGCCGACGCTGACGCCCCCCGCGCGCCCGTGGCCATCAACCTCGCTTTGGATCGCAGCGCCTCCATGCGGGGCGTGCCGCTGCTCGCCGCGGTGCAGGCCGCCCAGGCGCTCGTGGAGCGCGCCAGCCCACGCGACTACCTGGGCCTGCTCACCTTCGACGCCGAGCCCGAGCAGGTCCTCCCCATGCGCGCCATGGACCCCAACGCCCGCGCGCAGCTCCTCAAGGTGCTCGCGCGCCTGGAGTCCGGCGAGGGGACCGCCCTGCACGAGGCCGTGGAGCGCGCCTCGGAGTCCGCCCGCCGCGTGCTCGTGCCCGGCGCCCGGCCCCAGGTGCTGATGCTCACCGATGGTGAGCCCTCGGTGGGCCCGTCGCAGCTCGCGGAGTTCAAGACCCAGGGCGCCCGCATCGCCGAGTCTGGCGTCATGCTCCACGCGCTGGGGCTGGGCCGCCACTACCTGCCCGACATCCTGGAGGCACTCACCAGCCCCTCCGGCACCGGCTTCGTGCACGTGGATGACCCCGAAGGTTTGCCCATGGCCGTGGGCCAGTTGGGCGCCGAGCTCTTCGGTGAAGTCGTCGCCGACGCGCGCGTGCACGTGCTGCCCACGGGCTTCGCCGACGTCCGCTGCCGTCACCGCTATCCCTCGCGCGTGGAAGGCGACGCCATGAGCGCCACCCTGGGCGCCATCTCCCAGGCCTTCCCGCGCCGCGTCCTCTTCTCGGGCATGTTGGGGGACGCGGAGTGGAACCTGGGCGTGTCCACGTCCTACTCCGAGCGCGGCGATACACGGCGCATCAGCGTGCCAGTGACGCGTGTGCTGCCCGACAGTGACGCGGGCCGCTTCGTGCGCGCCGTGTCCGCCGAACTGGACCTGGTCGCCGGTGAAGCCGCCGCGTGGAAGGCCCTGGGCCGCCGTCATCAGGACGCCGCGGAGCGGGCGCTGGAGGCCGCGGATGTCGCCCTCTACAAACTCGCGCGGCTCGGCTCGGCGGAGGTGCCCGCGCAACGCCACGTGGAGCGGCTGGCGGACCTGCGCCGGGTGATAGAGCGCCGGGCAAACAAGCTCCCCGCGCTGGTGATGCGTCGCGCGCACTCCGAGGTCTCCCGCATCACCATGAGCCGCGTGGGCCCCGCGGCGCCCGCGCTGCTGCCTTGGAAGACCGAGGACTGACGCCCGTCGCTCGGCTGCCCTTGTGGGTTCATGACGTCACCTCTGTGACGCTGTAACCCCTCCTGCTCGGACTGTCCGCCTGGGAGTGGGCGTGGCGCGTCATGCGAGGGGAATGCCCGCCTGCCCGGATGGTTCACTGTGCTCGGAGGCACGTGTCTGCCGCTGGCGGGCCGGCCTCCTCTGGGTTAACGGGAGTCGCATGACGCATCAGCAGTCCAAGAGGCTCGGCGTTGTTGGTGGAATCGGACTGCTGCTGGTGGCGGCGGTCGCGTGGGCGGACCTGCCTGCGTCGGCGGTGGCATCGAGCGCGCCGGACGAAGGCGACCCTCGCATCGAGGGTGCCCTCCTGGTGGACGCCACCCAGGTGAAGCCGGGAGACACCTTCCGCGTGGGCGTGCGCTTCCGGTTGGATCCGGGCTGGCACGTCTACTGGAAGAACCCGGGCGACTCCGGCCTGGAGACGGAAGTGGCGTGGGACACGCCCGGCGTCACCGTGGGGCCGTTGCAGTGGCCCTTCCCGCAGACGTTCCGCACGCCCGACGGCTTCATCACCACCCATGGCTATGACGGTGAGGCCATCCTCATCGCCGACGCGAAGGCGGTGGAAGGGCCCTCCACGGGCCTGCTGACGGTGTCCGCCGCCGTGGAAGCGCTGGTGTGCGAGGTGCACTGCATTCCCGCGGAGCTGATGCTGACGCGCTCCATCCCCCTGGGGCCCCAGACGGTGCGCGACGCGGAGACGGCGGCTGTCTTCGACACCGAGCTGGCCAAGGTGCCCCGTCCCGCCAAGGACAGCGGCCACGCGGCGACGGTGGCGCTGGATGCGCCGCAGCTCACCGCGGGCCAGGATTTCACCGGCACCCTCACCCTGACGGCCTTGGGCGGCGCGGCGGTGCCCGCGGTGGAAGGTGACTTCTTCGTCGCCGACCGCATCCCCGGCGTCGTGCGCGTGGGGTTGGCCTCGGACGGTCCGGGCCGCTTCAAGCTCAAGGGCAAGGCGGAGCCGGACGTGCAGGCGTCGGCGCCGGGCCTGACGGGTGTGATGCGCCTGGGCACGGCGGCCACGGGCTACCAGTACCTCGAGGTGGCGGCGCCGCTGGCCCCCATGGTGGCGGCCGGTGGCGCGGCTGGGACGCCGGCCGCGGTGAAGCCGCCGTCGGTGAAGGACAGCATCGCGGCGGTGAAGCCGGTGGGCGCCGCCATCGCCACGCCGCCCGCGGCCGAGTCGTCCATGGGCCTGGGGCTGGCGCTGGTGTTCGCCTTCTTCGGCGGCGCGCTGCTCAACTTGATGCCGTGCGTGTTCCCCGTGCTGGCGCTCAAGGCCTACGGCTTCACGCGCATGGTGCAGCAGGAGAAGGGCCGCGTCGGCGCGCATGCGGCGGCCTACGCGGCGGGCATCATCGGCACCATGCTGCTGCTGGCCAGCGTCGTGCTGGCGGTGCGCGCGGGTGGCGCGAGCGTGGGCTGGGGCTTCCAGTTCCAGGAGCCGCTCTTCGTCGCGGGTGTGTGCGCGGTGTTGGTCGCCTTCGCGCTCAACCTCTTCGGTGTCTTCAACGTGGGCCTGGACGGCACGGCGCTGGCGGGCAAGGTGGACCAGAGCCATGGCCTGATGCACAGCGCTGGCGAGGGCGTGCTGGCCGTGGTGCTGGCCACGCCGTGCTCGGCGCCGCTGCTGGGCACCGCGGTGGGCTTCGCCTTCGCGGCGGGCCCCGTGACGGTGCTGGCCGTCTTCACCGCGCTGGGCCTGGGGCTCGCGCTGCCCTTCTGCGTGCTGGTGCTGGTACCCGGGCTGGCGAAGAAGCTGCCCAAGCCGGGCGCGTGGATGGAGCGCTTCAAGCAGGTGCTGGGCTTCGCGCTGCTGGCCACCACCGTCTGGCTGGTGTGGGTGATGGGCGGGCTGGCCGGCGTGGACGGCATGGCGCGGCTGCTGGCATTCCTGGTCGCGGTGGGGCTCGTCACGTGGCTGTACGGCCAGGGACAGGCGCAGGACGGCATGCGCAAGCTGGCCACCGTGGCGGTGGCCGCGGGCGTGCTGGTGGCGTCAGGGCTGGTGACGTTGCGTTTCGATGACCAGGGCCCCGTGGAGGCGCCTCGGGGCGGGTCCACGGTGGCGCAGGCGCAGCCGTGGAGCGCGGACGCGGTGAACGCGGCGCTGGCGGCGGGCCAGCCGGTGTTCATCGACTTCACGGCGGACTGGTGCCTCACCTGCAAGTTCAACGAGCGCACCGTGCTGTCCACCGACGAGGTGCGTGACGCCTTCAAGAAGCACCAGGTGGCCTTCTTCATCGCGGACTGGACGCGCCGGGACGCGAGCATCACCACCAAGCTGGCCGAGCACGGCCGGGCCGGTGTGCCCATGTACCTGGTGATGAGCCCGGGTGCCCCCGACAAGCCGGAGGTGCTGCCGGAGCTGCTCACGCCGAGCGTGGTGACGGACGCCGTGAAGCGCGCGGCGGCGTGTGCACCCTCGAAGCTGGGCGACGGCGCGAACGTCCTCTGCGCCGCGGGTTTCCCAAGTCACTGAAGTCGCGCTGTCTTCCCCGCAGTCCCCAAAACGCTGGAGGAACGCCATGAAGCAGGTCTTCACCGCACTCGCGCTGGGCACGTTGTTCGTGGGGGCGCCCGCCCTCGCCGACGCGGAAGTTGGCAAGCCCGCGCCGACCTTCACGCTGAAGGACGAGTCCGGCAAGGAGCACACGCTGGCGCAGTACAAGGGCAAGGTCGTGGTCCTGGAGTGGACCAACCCCGAGTGCCCCTTCGTTCAGCGGCACTACAAGAACGACACGATGGTCACCACGCTGAAGGGCTTCGACGCGAAGAAGGTGGTGTGGCTGGCGGTGGACTCCACCGCGCACAACACCCCGGAGAAGTCCGCGGCGTGGAAGAAGGAAGAGGGCTTCCCCTACCCGGTTCTCCAGGACGCGAGCGGCACGGTAGGCAAGTCCTATGGCGCGAAGACGACGCCGCACATGTACGTCATCGACGAGGCGGGCGTTGTCCGCTACGCGGGCGCCATCGACGATGACCCGCGCGGCAAGAACGCCAAGCCGGCCAACCATGTGAAGACGGCGGTGGACGCGGTGGTGGGTGGCCAGCAGGTCCCGGCGAGCACCACCACGCCCTACGGCTGCTCGGTGAAGTACAAGAGCTAGCGCTGGCTCGGCTGTGTTTGTTCCCGAAGGCCCTCGTCCCTGCTGGGGCGGGGGCCTTCTGCTTGGGCGGCAGGCGACGGCGCCATGGCAGGTGCCTTGTCCGGTGCGAGGGCGGTTCGGACCTTTCCCTCTGAAAGGGGAAACGACCATGGCCGACAACAAGGGCAGTCCGGTACGGGGCGACGAGCGGATGGACACGACGCGCCCGGAAGAACTGGAGCGCGAGGCGCGGCACCAGAAAGGCCCGGTGCGAGGCGACGTGACGGACGAAGACGTGGGCGAAGACCGCATCCTCCAGAAGGGGATTGGCGGCTACGGCGCTCAGAAGGGCACCGAGCCGGCGCGCGAGGCACCTCCGCTGAGTGACGACCACGGACGTCATTGAGGTACGGGCCTGGGGACAGCCCGCCCGCAGGCAAGGCCGCGAAGAAGCCAGCCGGGGGCTGAGGCGCCATCCCGCGACGACGTCATGGGCGCTTGTTGGACCCGCGCGATGCGCCAGGTAGCCCGTGCTCCTGTTGCACGGAGGTCGTGCGCCCGGCCTCGCGTGGAATCGTGAGCAGCGAGCACAGCGCTCCCACGGCGCACAGGCCGGCGGACACCCAGAGCGCGCGCCGTGTGCCCACCAGGAAGTCCATGCCGGTGTCGCCAGCGAGGCCGCCCAGCAGCGGCAGCAGCGCCACCGCGAGCAGGCCGGCGATGCGGGCCACGGCGTTGTTCACGCCGGAGGCGATGCCCGCGTAGCGGTCCTCGACGGCGCCGAGCACCACCGCCGTGAGCGGGCCTACGGTGAGCGCCAGCCCCAGTCCCAGCACCAGGATGCCGGGCAGCACGGTGCTGACGTAGTCACCTCCACGCTGGATGCGCGTCAGGAGCGCCAGCCCCAGGCCCGCGAGCAGCGGCCCCGCCGTCATCAACGGACGTGCGCCGATGTGCCCCGCGAGCCGTCCCACGGAAGGTGAGAACAGAAGCAGCATCAGCGTGATGGGGAGCAGCGCTGCTCCCGCGCCGAGCGCCGAATAGCCGAGCTGCTGCTGCAGGGCGAGCACCACCAGGAAGGTGGCGCCTCCGAGCGCGAAATACACGACGAGCGTGGTGAGGTTCGCGCCGGAGAAGGTGCGCGAGTGGAAGAGGGTGAGCGGAAGCATTGGCTCCCGCTGCCGTGCCTCCAGGACGAAGAACGCGGCCAGCAGGACGGCGCCTCCGGCCGCGGCGACAATGGCCGCCAGGGGCCAGCCGTGGGCGGGGCCTTCGATGAGCGCGTAGATGAGGCCACCCAGCCCAAGCGCCGCCGTCACGGAGCCCGCGACGTCCAACCCGCGCGCCCCTGTCTTCGGCGCGATGTCTGGCACGTGGCGCAGCGCCGCCCACGCGGTGAGCGCGGCCAGGGGCACGTTGAGGAAGAAGACGAAGCGCCATGAGCCCGCGTCCACGAGCCACCCACCCAGCAGCGGCCCCACGGCCGTGGTGACGCCGGACAGTCCGGCCCAGGCGGACACGGCGCGTTGCCGGTCCTGAGGCGGGAACGACGTGCGCAGCAATGCGAGGCTCGCGGGCACCAGCAGCGCGGCTCCCACACCCTGCGCCGCGCGGAAGGCGGCCAGCGTCCAGGCGTTGGGCGCCAGGCCGCACAGCACCGACGTGACGGTGAAGGCGAGCATGCCCAGCAGGAAGACGCGTCGCTGGCCCTTCACGTCGCCGAGCGCGCCCCCGGTGAGCACCAGGGAGCCGAGCGTGAGCAGGTACGCGTCCACGGCCCATTGGAGGCCGGACAGGCCCGTGTGCAGCTCGCGGCCCATGGCGGGCAGGGCGACGTTGACGGCGGTGGAGTCGAGGAACGCCATGCCGCTGCCCAGCACGCTGGCGAGCAGCACACCCCGGCCGCGAGGACTGTCATAGGCGACGGTGGTGTCGGGGGCGTTGGTGGCCATGTGGCTCTACCGTGCGCCTGGGGCGCCGCGCGTGCCATCCGCCGCTGCGGGGTGGGGACGTGCCTCCAGTGGCTCGCCATCCTGGCTGGTGCTCGCTGAAGGTCCTCGTACTCAGTGCCTACGCTGTAGAGGGCACTGGTCGCCCCAGTCAGAGAGAGGTGTCACATGGAGCCGATTTGCGAGCACATCCAACAGGCCGGAGACCCGCCTCCGCACTCGCGAGGCTGCGAGGAATGCCTGGCCATGGGAGCAAGCTGGGTGCACCTGCGTCGCTGCCTGAGCTGTGGCCATGTGGGATGTTGTGATTCCTCGCCCAACCGGCATGCGACGAAGCACTTCCAGCAGTCGGCGCATCCCGTCGTCCAGTCCTTCGAGCCGGGGGAGGAGTGGGCCTGGTGCTACGAGGATGAACTCTTCACCGAGCACCGTCCGGCGCCATCGCACGACGCGCGGCTATGACGTGGGCCGTCATCCGCTATCATCCTCCGGGCCCGTTTCAGCTCGTGGGAAGAAAGGCGCGGCACCGCACCATGGACGCGTGGACTCTCGAAGGCTCGCGCATCACCGACCCGGACACGTTGAGCCGCCTGCGCGAGATGCTGGCGAACAAAAGCCCGCTCATCATCGAGCACCGCTTCTACCGGGAGACGCGCGCCCCGCACCGCTTCATCTGTGACGATGCCGACGTGCTGGACGAGTATCTCCAGGAGTCACGTCCTGGAGACTCGTTCTGCGTGTGGTCCTACAAGAGCCTCTGTCGGGGCGACAACCTGCTGCTCCAGGGGAAGATGCCGGACGCGCAGGGGCGGACGCCGGGCGGCGTGGCCTGAGTCAGGCGGCCACGGGCTCGATGCGCGGTCGCGTCCGTGCCCGGGCCGTCTTGCGGCCACGGCCCTTGCGCAGCAGGTCCAGCGTCACCTCGTCCTCCGTGGCCAGCGCCATGAGCCGCTGGAGGTCGTCCACGCTGTTCACCGGCCGCTGATTGATGGCCAGCAGCAAGTCATCCACCTGGAGTCCGGCCTCGTGGGCAGGTGTCCCGTCCTGCACGCGGAGTACCTTCACCGCGCGGGACTGGCCGTTCTCCCGGGTGAGTCGTGCGTCCAGGCTCACCGCCGTCGCGGCGATGCCCAGGAAGCGCCGGTCCACCTTGCCACGTTGGATGAGCAGGCCGGCAATCCACGCCGCCGTGGTGGCGCTCACCGCGAAGCCGATACCTTGCGCGTAGGGCAACACCAGCGTGTTGAGGCCCACCACCTGTCCTCGCATGTTGAGCAGCGGCCCCCCGGAGTTGCCCGGATTGATGGCGGCATCCGTCTGGAGCATGCCCTCCAGCATGACGCCATCGGGCAGGCTGATGCTGCGGTTGATGGCGCTCACCACGCCCAGCGACACGGACTGCTCCAGGTGGAACGGGTTGCCAATGGCCATGACGAGTTGGCCCACGCGCACCGACTCGGGCTCGGCGAGCGGCAGGGTGGGGAAGTCACCGCCCTCCGCGCGGACCACCGCCAGGTCGGTGGGGGCGTCGCTGCCCACCAGGGTGCCGCGCAGCTCCTCTCCGTTGGAGAGCTGGACGGTGAGCTTGCGTGAGCCGCGCACCACCACGTGGCGGTTGGTGAGGACGTAGCCGTCCGGCGTGAGGAAGAGGCCGGTGCCGTGGCCGCGTGCGTGCTCCACGCCCACGACGGCGGGTGAGGCACGCGCCACCAGCGACTCCAAGTCATCCGAGAAGTGTTGCAGCAGTTTCATGGTGGCCTCCCTTCACGCGCGCTTGCCCACGGTGATGGGGACTTCGCGAACCTCTCCGGCGCGCAGCACGCGGACCTGGAGGGTGGTGCCCACCTTCTCGTCGCTCAGGGCGCCGAGCAGGTCCTCCACGCCGTGGAGGGGCTGACCTCCCAGACTCACCAGGACGTCTCCGAGCAGCAGACCCGCGTCGTGCGCCGGGCCGTTCGGGTCCACGGAGAGGCAGATGAGGCCGTGCTCGTTCCCCGTGCCCAGGTGTGGGGGCAGACGCACGGGGTAGGCGCCCACGCCCAGGTAGCCACGCCGGATGCCCCCGTATTCCTTCAGTGAAGCAATCACGCGAGTGAGCGTGTCCGTGGCGATGACGACGGCGGCGGTGCGAGAGAAGGCGGCGCTGAGCAGACCGACAAGGCGCCCCTCGGTGTCCACCAGCGCGCCGCCGGAGAAGCCGGGCGGGAGGTCGGCATCCGTCTCCAGGTAACGCTCCACGCGGCCTCCGGCATGGGTGCGCCAGCCCTCGCCGTGGGTGCTGACCATGCCGAGCGTCGCGCGAGCCGTGCGGCCAGGGCGGCCCACGGCGATGACGAGGTGACCGACCTTCACGTCATCCAACGGCGCGGAGGTCAGCGGCGCGAGGCCGGTGGCTTCGGCCTTGAGCAGGGCCAGGTCGGTGCTGGCGTCGCGGCCGACGAACTCGGCGGAGACGGTGCGGCCATCCGGCAAGCCGATGGGGAGCGGGCCCTCGTGCTCCACGGCCTGGCTGGTGGTGAGGATGTGGCCCTCGGCATCCCAGACGATGCCGGTGGCGCCGCGCCTGCGCCGCGTCTCCACGCGGACGATGCCAGGCGCGGTGCGCTCGACGACGGAGGCGAGGGACTGGGACAGCGACTGGAGGAAGCCGGTGGACATGGTGTGTTCCTTTCGAGGAAGAAGGTAAAGGCCTCGAAAAGGCGCCACATCGGCGGACCGGTCAGGTCGGGAACCTGCCCATTCGGGGAGGTCTCCTCGTCTTTGGTTCAGCCTGCCTCGCGGAAACGCTCGTAGCGCGCTTCCAGATACTCACGGCGCGGCCGGTGGGCAGGCGTCTCCGGCAGGATGCTCAGCGCCTGTCCGGCGAAGCCCTTGAGCCCGTACTCCAGCGTGGGGCCGTCGCGCTCGGCGAGCAGCCGGGACGCGATTTCGATGATGCCGTCAGGACGGATGCCCAGCAGGTCCGTGTCGAAGGCCCCGTGGTGGAGTTTGCAGAGCGAGAGGCCATTGGAGACTTCCGGCCTGCCGCGCTCGTCCCGGTTCGGGAGGATGTGCGCCGCGTCCAGCAACTCCGGCCGGGGGAACCGGCATACCGCGCACCGTTGCGAATAGGCCCGCAGCACGTGCTGACGGAACGCGGCTTGATGCAGCCGCTTCTTCATCTGGACCGTGGCGTAGCGGCGCTCCAGGCTCAAGAGCTTCGGGGCCGCCGCGTGAAGCCTCGGGCGATGACGTCCCAGGACAGCACCTCGCCATGCCGGCGCACCAGATGTTGCAGCGCGTTCATGGCGGCGACCCGGATGGGCCAGTCGAGGTCCTGGTTCGTCAACCCGGCCAGGCTACCAGGTCCAGGCAGGAGGCGAGGCCGTTGGGGCCGCTCCGCGTTGCCCTCGGGTGGCCGGACCGCACTGGGAGCTCGCTGTTCGGAAATGTCGGGGGTTTTGTGGCGCCAAATGTCCCGACATTTCCGAACAGCGAGGTGCAAGGCCGCGCCGGAAGGGGCAGGGCGGAAGGCCTGATTCGCTCGTCTTGTGCCTGGAACCGGCCCACCAAGGGAGCGGTCCACGCGACTCCAGCCCTGCTGCTTCCCCACGGCCCGCGCGTCCCTACGTTCTCCAGGAACTTCACGATGGCGAACGAAAGGTCAGCCCCATGGAACAGTCAGGCGAGCGCATCATGAAACAGTCGCAGGGTGTCATCCAGGGAGACCGCCGGGAGTTCGAGGAACTGCTGAAGCACTATGACACCGCCCTCCTCACCACCCGGGGGGCGGATGGCCACTTCCACACGCGGCCCATGGCGGTGGCGAAGAAGCACAAGTCTGGCACCGTGCTCTGGTTCGCCACCTGGACGGACACGCAGAAAGTGCAGGACCTGGAGTCGGACCCGCACTGCTCGCTCGCCTTCCACGCGTCGGAGGACAGCGCCACGTATCTTTCCGTGTCGGGCGTGGTGGAAATCGTCCGCGACCGGAGGGCCATCCATGACTTGTGGGAGCCCGGCTGGAAGCCCTGGTTCCCACAGGGCCCGGATGAGGGTGACATCGCCCTGCTGCGCTTCACGCCCGAGCACGCCGAATACGTCCACCCGGCCGGCGGAAAGCTCAAGGTGCTCTTCAGTACCGCGAAGGCGTTGGTGACGAAGCAGCGCCCCGACGTCGCGCCCAAGAAGGAGTTGGACCTGCACTGAGCCTGGGTGAGCCCCCGGCTACCGCCGTTCCAGCAACGCGCCACCCGGCCCGAAGCCCAGTGTGAGACACAACACGCGCGAGTGGTTCGCCAGCCGCGAATCACCCCGCGCGGCCTCCGTGGCCAGCTCCGCGTCATTGAGCACCAGCGCCGTCCCGCGGCCCTCGTTCCCCATGGCCGCCTGGAGGATGTCCGCCACCAGCGACTCGTGGCCTTCCCATCCGTAGGTGCAGCCTCCGGGAACCAGCGACGCGTCCAGCGGACACGGCAGTGCGAGGCACAAGGCATCGGGCAGCCGTGCCGAGAACACGCGCAGGGCACTGGCGATGAACGCCACCGCCGCCTTCACATGTCGCCTGTCCGGAGGCCGCGCCATGCCGATGAAGTACCGGGGCAGCAGCGCGGCGTCGCGCTCGAAGATGCGCGGGTCCGCGGTGTGACTCACACACTTGATGCCCGTCTGCCCCACGTCGAGCGCCACCGGATGCGCGGGCGCGAGCGGCGCCAGCAGACGCAGTCCCGCCAGGGCCGGCGCGAAGAGCGGACGCTCCGCCAGGTACACAGGGCAGGGGAGCGCGGTGGACACACTCGAGAGCATGGCACCGAAGCCCTCCAGGCACACCAATCCGCCACTGAGCCACACGGCATCCACCGCGTGCCGCTTCACCAGCGTGGACAGCGCCACCGCGAGCGCCGGGCCCAGTCGGCCCGCGAGCGCCGGCTCGGGAACCCCCGCGCGACGGTCCGCATCCACGCGAGGCGCCCCGAGCAACTCCCACAGCTCGCGCCCCATCACGGGCAGGTTCCACACCTCCAGCGGCGACACACCCGGCAGCACCAGCCGCCACACGTCCCAATCACGCATGCAATCACTCACGCCACGAGTCGGAGGATGCGTTCAGCGGCGTCCTTCGCGCCGTCACGCGCCTGGTAGGACGCGGAGATGCCGGCCACCCGCTGTCGCAGCACCGTGCCCGGCTCCAGCAACTGTCGCAGCGCTTCGCGGCAGTCCTCCACGGAGAGCGAGCGCGGCGCCCGCACGAGTCCCGCGCCCGACTTCGCCAGGAAGTGCGCCTGGATGGGCTGGTCGTTGCAGACGGGCAGGAGCAGCATCGGAACGCCTTCGGTCAGCGCCTCCATGACGGAGTTGGCGCCGCCGTGAGACACGAGCACGGAGACTCGTGATAACAGTTGTCGCTGGGGTGTGTATGACATGGCGACCACGTCCCCGGGAAGGCTGTGAACAAAATCTGTATCAGCCAGCTCACCCGCGCTGAGCACCACGGTGACGCCCAGGGGCGCGGCGGCCTCGGTCATCGTCTGAAACAAATCGGGCTGCCACGAAATCTGGCTGCCGAAAGACACATACACCACGGGTTTGGAGCCCAGCCGCTCCCAGGGGAAGTCCACCTCGTCACCGCGCGCCTCTGGAGGCTGTGACGGCCCGACCAGGTGTGTGGCGGGAGGCAGGCCTGCGTCGGAGCCCAGGAAGGCCTCGGTGGCGAAGATGACGTTGAGCTCCGGCGACAGGCACTCACAGTTGCGGAAGCGGGCATCGAAGCCGTGGCGGGCGAACAGCGCCTGTCGCTCATCGGCCAGCGCGCGCACGTTGCGGCGCAGGCCGTAATCGATGGGCGGCTCCAGCAATGACAGCGCGGAGGACACGCCCGCCCAGGGGATTCGCAACGCATGGGCGGCCAGCACGGCGGCGTACTGCATGCCGTCCAGGGCCATGACATCCGGACGGAAGCGCTCGACGGCCTCTCGCACCGGCGCCAGCAGCGAGGGCACGGCGTCAATCAGCAGGCCGCGAATCCACTGCCCCAGCGCCGCTTCATCGAGCACCAACCGCGCGAGCGCCTCGCCTCCCGTCTCGATGGTGGGCACGGGGGCCTCGGCGTGGGGCAACGTCAGCACCTCCACGCCCAGCCGCTCGAGCTGCGGCGCGGGCTCGGGGATGCACAGCCAGCCCACGTGGTGGCCCATGCGGCGCAGCCACTGCGCGACACCGACCATGGGGTTGAGGTGGCCCTTCTCGGGGGAGGTGGCAATCAGGATTCGGGACATGGGGGGCGGGCGCTGGCGTGGGCGTGGAGCATGGCGAGGGAGCACAACCGCATCAACAGCCGGTCCATGGCACTCGCCTCGGAAGCGTCGGCGGCCAGACGTGCGTAGCGCTCCAGCAGCGCCCGGGTCGCGCCCGCGTCGACGCACTCCAACGGCGCCAGCCGGGCCGGTGTGAGCCATTCCCGATACAGCTCCAGCCAACGCGCGCGGACGGGGCTGGAGAGCGCGGTGTGCGCATAGCGCGGTGTCTTCCGGGCCAATCGGACCTCATCCGGCACCAGCGTGCGCACCGCATGCCGGAAGAGCCACTTGCCGGCCCCGTGCCGCGCGAGCACGCCCAAGGGGAGCCCCAGCGCCACGTCCGCGAAATCAGCGTCCAGGTAGGGCGTGCACACGTTCACGCCATGTGCGCCCGCGCTCCGGAGCTCGGGAGGCAGCACCAGTTCCCACAGCACCCAGGCCGCGTAGCGGACCTCTTCGGGGTGATCCTCATCACCGGAAGCCAGCTCCGCGTCCCACGGAAGGCGAAGCACCCGCTGATCCACCCCCAAGTTGTCCACAGGCCCTGGGTGCAGCACCTCATGCACGAGGCGCCGGTCCTCCGTCACACGGGCCGCCGCACCCGCGAGCGCCGCCGGGTTGCCCATGAGCACCTCATCCGCGCCCGCGCCGCTCAGCAACGTGGAGGCGCCCTGCCTTCGGGCCTCCGCGTAGAAGGCATGGCTGGCCACGGCGCGGGCGTTGAGGATGGCCGTCTCCTGGCTCAGGACGGCGGGCTCGAACAGCTCTGGCAGCACCGCGTCCGGAACGGACACGTCGACCAACTCGACTCCCGCCGTGTTCGCCACCGTCCGGGCATTCCGTCGCTCCGTGGCATCCGCGAAGTGGACATCCATGGTCCAGGCGCGCACGCGTCCGGGCGCCTGCCGCGCGGCCAGGGCGCACAACGCGGCGCTGTCCACGCCGCCGCTCAGGCTCACGTCCACCGCGCCCGCCGCCAGGTGTTTGCCCACGCTGTCCGCCAGCGCGGCCACGAGCCGTTCCGCCAGCCTGTCTTCATCCTCACGAGTCTCCAGAGTCCCCTCGCTCCGACGCACGCGAGGCAATGCGCCCGGAACCCGGCGCACACCCTGGAACACGCTTCCGTCAGGAGGCAGCGCATGGCGCAGGAATGCAGCGACGGCCTCCGGTGCCAGCCCCGAGGGATTCAGCCGCCACACAGACGGCGCCAGACGCGCCAATGACTGGTAGCGGGGCAGGGTGGCGAGCATTCCGCCAGAAGCGTGAGACACGCGGGTACTGTGACAAGCGCCAGGGGCCCCGGGCAACCTCGTATAGTCCCGCCGTGCGCTACGAGCTCCAAGACGGACGCATCCTCACCTGGTCCCTGGAGACGCATGTCGCCACGCACTGCAACCTGCGCTGCGTGCAGTGCTGCCCGCTGTCGCCGCACCTACCTGCCTGGTCCGTGGACCCCGCTGTCCTGGGCAAGGACTTGCGCCAACTGGCCCGAGCCCTCCGGCCCAACGTCTTCAAGCTCACCGGAGGCGAGCCCTTCCTCCACCCCGACCTGCCCGCGGTGCTGGACGCCGTGCGCGCCTCGGGCATCTCCCCGCAGGTGTCCGTCACCACCAACGGCTTCCTCGCGCAGAGCGCCCCCGATGCGGTCTACGAGCGCCTGGACCGGATGACCCTGTCCGTCTACACCTCCGCGCCGCTGCCGGAGCGCTCCATCGCCCGCATCTCCGAGCGCTGCGAGCAGCACGGCGTCTTCCTCACGGTGAAGCGAATCGACGCCTTCCAGCAACTCACGCCGGAGGCGCCGCACGACTCCGAAGACGCCGTGCGAGGCATCCACGCGCGTTGCTGGTTGAAGGTCCGCTGTCACCTGGTCCACGCGGGCCGCTTCTACGCCTGCACGCGTCCACCGCACGTGGCGACGGTGCTCGGGGGCACGTACCCGGAGATGCCCGCGCTGGGCGAGGTCGACGGCGTGCCGCTCGACACGCCGGACCTGCTGGGCCAGATGCTCGGCTACCTCGAACGGGAGACGCCGCTGGCCACCTGCCGTTACTGCCTGGGCGGCGACGGCGCATGGCAGCCGCACGCCCAGCTCCCTCGTATCCGAAGCTGAAGGGGCCCCCCAGCCTCGCTTCATCTCATTGGCCGCGCGGCTGGGACGCCTTGGGCAGCGAGGACTGCATGGACGGCGGATAGCGCCCACCCGCGGCGACGCCCGGAGGCGCGACGGCGTTGATGGCGGCCACGTCCTGGGCCGTGAGCGTCACCTCCAGCGCGCCGAGGTTCTCGTCCAGGTACTTGCGGCGCTTGGTGCCGGGGATGGGCACCAGGTCCTTCCCCTGTGCCAGCACCCACGCGAGCGCGAGCTGCGCCGGAGTGCATCCCTTCTCCTTCGCCAGCCGCTCGATGTGGCCGACGAGCTCCAGGTTGCGCGTGAAGTTCTCCCCCTGGAAGCGGGGCGAGAAGCGGCGGTAGTCGTCCTGCGCCAGGTCCTCGAAGCGCTTGATTTGCCCCGTGAGGAAGCCGCGTCCCAGCGGGCTGTAGGGAACGAAGCCCACGCCCAGCTCGCGGCACGCCTGGAGCACGCCGTCTTCCGGCTCACGACTCCACAGGGAGTACTCGCTCTGGAGCGCGGTGATGGGATGCACCTTCGAGGCCCGGCGCAGCGTGTCCGCGTCCACCTCCGACAGGCCGAGGAAGCGCACCTTGCCCTCGCGCACCAGCTCCGCCATGGCGCCCACCGTGTCTTCAATGGGCGTCTGCGTGTCCAGCCGGTGCAGGTAGTACAGGTCGATGACATCCACGCCCAGCCGGCGCAGGCTGGCCTCGCACGCCTGCTTCACGTACTCCGGCCGTCCGTTGATGCCGCGCTTCTGCGGGTCCGTGGGGTCGCGGACGATGCCGAACTTCGTCGCCAGCACGATGTTCGCCCGGTGCGGCTTGAGCACCCGGCCCACCAATGTCTCGTTGGCGCCCGACCCGTACATGTCGGCGGTGTCGAAGAAGGTGATGCCCCGCTCCAGCGCGTGCAGCAGCGTGGCCTCCGACTCCGCGTCATCCCTGCCCGCGTAGAAGTCGGACATCCCCATGCAGCCCAGGCCCAGCGCCGAAACGGTGGGGCCCTGCCTTCCCAGCTTCCGAGTCTCCATGTCCCTCGCTCCTTCCTCGTGGTGACGCCCCTCTAACTGGAGGCTCCCGGCCTCGCATGACCTTCGGCCTGGAAACGTCAGTCAGGGGGCCTGACGGGCCTGTTCCGCGCCCAGGTGGCTGGGCAGCTCCACGGTGAAGGTGGAGCCTTGCCCCAGCCTGCTCTCCACGTGGACCCGGCCGCCCATGGCTTCCACCAGCGTGCGGGTGATGTACAGGCCCAGGCCCAGGCCACCGTAGTTGCGCTCGGACACGGCGCGTTCGAAGCGGCCGAAGAGGCGGGGCAGATGCTGGGGCTCGATGCCGATGCCCTCGTCCCGCACCGTCAGCCTCGCTCCGCCGTCATGCGGCTCCAGGCGCACGTGGATGGGCCTGCCGTTGCCGTACTTCACGGCGTTGTCCACCAGGTTGGTGATGACCTGCTCCAGACGCAGCCGGTCCCACCGGCCCAGGATGTCGAAGTCTCCGGCCTCCAATTGCAAGGAGGAGCCGGTGCGCGCGGCCTGGGGTTCATACCGGGTGACGATGTCCCGGACGAGCGACCCCAGCTCCAGTTCCTCCAGCTCCAGCGAGAGCCGCCCCGCGGAGATGCGCGACACGTCGAGCAGGTCGCCCACCAGCTCCGCCAGCTTCTGCACCTGCCGTGCGCCCACCGCCACGTAGCCCTCCACCAGGTCGCGAGGAACCGGGCCCGGGTGGCGGGCCAGCTCCCGCGAGAGCGCCTGGAGCTTCAGGCTCAGCGGGGTGAGCGGCGTCTTCAGCTCGTGGCTGGCAATGGACATGAACTCATCGCGCAGACGGATGGCCTCCCGAGCCTCCGCATAGAGCCGGGCATTCTCCAGGGAGAGCGCGGCCCGGTGTGCCAGCTCCTTGGCGAACGCCAGGTCTGACGTCGAGTAATGCCGGCCGGAGTGGGCGTGGATGAAGCTGAGCACCCCCAACACCTGTCCGCGCGCAATCAATGGCACGGCGATGTAGGAGACGGGCCCTATCGCTTCCAGCACCTGGGCGTGTTCCGCGTTGTGCGCGAGCTCGTGAATGCGCTCGCGGGTCAAGAGCTCGACGTGGACCGTCTCCGCCTTCAGCAAGGCGCCCGTGGGGGGATGCCCCGGATTGCCGTTGGGCTGCATTCCGAAGCGGAGGAGGTCCTCGGCGAGCGCGTCGTCCTCGAGCCGGAAGTGCGCCGCCTCCAGCCGCCGGAACGTCCCATCCGGCTCCGCCACGTCGACGAGGCACCAGTCCGCGAACGTGGGCACCACCAGCTTCGCCATGTTCCGCAGCGTCGTCTCGTCGTCGAGCGACGACGCCAGCACCGCGCCCGACTCCGCGAGGAGCCAGTCACGTGCTTCGGCCAATTGGAGCTCGTGCGTCAGGGCCTCGGCGCGCTGTCGGGCCCGGACCAGGTCCGTCACGTCGAACCCGAAGCCGGCGATGCCGTCGACCTCGCCCTGCTCGTCCCGCGTGGGCTGATACACGATGTTGAGATACGTCTCCTGTATCTCGCCATTGGGGAGCTTGCGGGGGAACGGCATCGCGTTGCCCGTGAAAGGGACGCCGGTGCGGTAGACCTCGTCCAGCAGGGTGATGAAGCCTCGCGACTCCGTCCACGGCAGGGCCTTGCTCGCCTCCTGGCCCACCAGCGTGTCCGTCCCCATCAGCGTGTTGTTCATCGTGTTGGAGAAGGAATAGATGTGCCGGGGGCCATGCATGAGGATGATGCCGGCGGGCGCGTCCCGGAAGAGCGCGTGGAGCTGGGCCTGCCCGGCCTCCGCCTCGCTTCGGGCTGCCCGCTCCCGCTCCAGCAGCCACGCCCGCTCCGCGTTGGCCTTGCGCAGCATGACGTTCAGCTTCGTCATCAGCAGCGCGAGCACGACGAAGACCGCCAGCGAGACAGCCCCTCCAGGGCCCGGCATCAGGTTGAGCAGTGGCTCCAGGAAGTAGAAGTCCACCACCACCACCGAGAGGAGCGTCGTCGCCAGGGCGGGGCCCCAGCCGCCCCACCAGCCGGACACCATCACCGCGCCGAAGAAGAACAGGAACGGGGTGGCTGGGATGAACGACGCCACGCACGCCTGGATGAGCCACGCCGCGACGAAGGCGAGGAGCGCGACGCCATAACGTCCGGCGCGTGAAGCCCAGAGTGGGGGATGTCGTTCCGGACGAGCGTGCATGGTCAGGGGCGGGCGCCCGGCCGGCTGCATGCATCCCGCCGGGGAGGAACCGCGCACTTCTCAGGTAAGCACCGGAGCCCACTGCATGACATCTTGCTCGCCGCGCTGGCATGCAAGGCTGCTCAGCGCAGCCGGCGGAACGGCTGTGGCTTGGTGCCCACGGCCAGCGCGGATACCTCCACGTGACACACGTCCAGGTTCGGCTGCGTCCAACCCAGGTTCCGCAAGGCGCCGGTGAGCCGCTCGCGCAGTGGCGTCACGTCCGCATGGCTCGCGCCCGCCAGCTCCAGTTGGAAGTGCGAGACGTCCACTTGTGTCAGCCGGAAGCCACGAAGCGCATGGTGCTTGAACACCCAGGCCAGCGCCCAGGCGTCCACCTCCCGGCCCGAAGGCGTGGCGAAGTGGCAGGCCCCGCGTCCGCCGAAGTGCTCCAGCGTCCACCCCTGAAACCCACAAGCGCAGGCGTCACGCCGCACGCTGCCCGCGTCGCCCGGGAGGTAGCGCAAGAGCGGCAGCACGCTGGGACGCAGCCGTGTCACCACCACCTCGTCCAGTTCGGGCTCCAACCAGACATCTGGAGCCAGGACGTGGAACCGGCCAGGGGCCTCGGGCCGCAGGCACTCCCAGGCCAGCGGTCCCGTCTCAGTCGTCGCGTAGTAGTTGAGGACAGGCGCGGGCACCGCGTTCGCCAGCTCCGCGCGCAGGCCGGCGGGAAGGTGCTGCGCGGAGGTGAGCACCAGTTGGGGCGAGGGCACGTCGCGCTGGGCCGCCAGCCACCGCAGGCCTTCCGGGTCGGAGAAGAGTACGGCGGGGCGCACGCGGCGCAGGCGCTGGAGCGCGTCCTCGCGAAGGACGGAGATTCGGTGCAGCGCGCCGTCGTGGAGGATGGGCAGGCGCACCGAGTACTCCAGTCCGCCCGGCAGCGCATCCAGCAGCACCACCCGGGGATGCGAGGGCAGCGCCGCTCCCGCACGCGCCACGAGGAACCGCAGCACGGCCCACATGTGCAGGCAGTCGCGCCGGTCCTTCACCACGTTCACCGGCGCTCCGGTGGACCCGGAGCTCTTCACCACCACGCAATCATCGGCGTCCGCTGGCAGCGTGGGCACCGCGTCCCAGTTCGCGGCCAGAACCTCGCGGCCCAGGAGGGGCAGGTGGCGCAGGTCGTCCAGCGTCTGGAGGTCACCCGGGTGGATGCCCGCCGCGTGGAGCCTCCGGGCGTGGTACGGCGAGTCCCGCAGGGCACCGCGCAGGAAGGACAACCGGGCGTCCAGGTCCGCGCGGGCCGCGTCCTCGTCAGCCAGGGACGCGAAGCGGGCCAGTCCCTGGGCGATGGACTCGGCCCAGGGGATGTGGGGGCGCTGCGAGGAGGTGTCCCGGCGGATGTTCGCGCGAGGCGCGACGCGCAGGTCCGCGGACAGGACTTCCGTCACTCCCGCCACCCACGCGCCTCCGTGGCGCGCTGCTCCGCCTCGCGGAGGGCCTGCTGGCGTTTGTCCGCCTCCTTCTTCCGGGCCTCCTCCGCGCGCCGCATCTCCGCTTCCGCCTTGCGGTAGTCCAGTTGCTCGATTCGCGCGACGGAGCCCTTCGGGGACTCGCCCTTGCACTCGCCGCCCACGACGCGCACCCACTTGCGAAGGAACTCCTCGCGGCGGAAGGTGTTGGAGCGAATCATCTCCGCCGTCAGCGGGGCCACGTCCTGGAAGAAGCGCTGCAGGAGCGTCGTCGCGTCGTCGTTCTTGTTCAGTGCCTGCACCGTCTCCTGCCGCAGCGCCGAGGACACCAGCACGTGCGCGAGCATCACCACCTGCTCCCGCCACAGCGGGGAGCGGGCCTGGTCCTCCAGGGCGCCCCAGTCCGCGCGGGACGGGGGGCGGACCTTCGCGAGCCGGAAGGTGTCGCAGATGATGGCGAGCGCCAGGTCATGCGAATACGGCGACACGATGGGGGCTGCCTCGAGCTGCGTCTGAATCTCGCGGATGTCGAAAGCCATGGGACTCAATTCTCCAGCAATGCCTGGGCGAGGTTGGCGGCCGCCTTCGCGAAGTCGGAGGGCCAGCGCACCACCACCAGCCGGAAACGGCGCTCGCGCAGCAGCGGCGCCAGCGCCTGTCGGGCGCGGAGTTCGTCGGGAACAGCGAGGATGGCCACCACGAGGCGCGAGCGCCGGATGGACTCCAGCACCGGCGCCAGGGGCTTCTCCGCGGTGACATTCGCGAGGAAGTCGCTGTCGGAGATGATGATGCGCAGCGCATCGGGCCGCTCGCGTGACAGCGCGTCCATCACGTCGAAGGGAAACTGCGTGCCTCCGCCGATGTAGCTCAGCAGGAAGTCGCGCGCCTTCTCCTCGTCGTACATCCAAGGCGACACCAGCGGGTTGCCGTGCGAGTACACGATGCCGCGCACCGTGGCCTTCTTCCGCAGCGCGGAGGCGGACAGCACCTGGGCCGCGAGCGTCATCGCGTTGAGGCTCAGCTCCGGATTGGGCATGGAGCCGCTGGTGTCCAGGTAGATTTCCACGGACGGCGCCCCCAGCTCGGACGGGGGCGGCAGGTCCGCCTCCAGCTCGCGGCGCAGCGGTGACACCGCGGCCAGGTGGCCCTGGGACAGCACCGTCAACGTCCAGTCGATGCTGGACGGGTCATCGCCGTACTCCCACGCCTGGGGCGTGGTGCGCAGGTAGGGCTCCGGCTGGGACGGCGTCGTGGGGAGCTTCAGGATGTGCTGGTCCACCAGCCGCCGATAGTGCTTCGCCACCAGGGCCTGTCGCAGCCTCCCGCCCTGCTTGCCGGGCAGGTGTTCGGTGACGCGGTGGATGGAGTCCAGCTCGTCCTTCTCCTTCGAGCGGGTGCTCAAGGGGGCCAGCCAGCCCCGCTCCTCCGCTTCGTCCAGAGCGTCGTCCCAGCGACTGCTGCCGTGGATGGCGGCATCCAGGTCGTCCACGTCCGGCACGGAGACGTCCCCGCCCAGCGGCAGGCTGAACTCCAGGTCCGCGGGCTTCTCGATGTAGCGGATGAAGGTGGCGCAGAAGTAGAGGAACTGGAGCTTGCCGCTGGGCAGCGCGTAGAAGGTCTGCGCGAACATGCGCGCCTCGGCGCGAACACCGGGGTAGCGCTGCTCCATCGGCTCGAGCTGCGCGGAGGGCACCAGCTTCCCAGGGGGCAGGCCCCACAGCTCCTCGTAGATGGCCAGGTAGAAGAAGAACAGCGGCGACATCTCGCCGCCCTGCACGCGCTGGAAGCCCCGGTACACCGCGCACAGCGCCTCCGCGTGCGTGCGGCCCACCACCTCGTTCACCTGCAAGTCATAGAAGAGGTTGGTGAGGGATTGCTTCAGCCCGGGAACCAGCCGCTGCTCCTGCACGCGCAGCTCCGCGTCCCAGCCCAGCGTGTGCGGGAAGCGCGCGTGGTGGCCGATTTCATGCGCCAGCACCGCCGTGAGGCTGCCCGTGGCCTCCATGGCCTCCAGGAGCTTGAAGTTGACGAAGACCTGGCGCTTCACCAGGTCGATGTACGCGAGCGGCTCCTGGGCGTGGCTGGCGTCGGGGTGGAAGTCCACGTGCGGCTCGGGTGGGCTGAGCTGCACGCGCACGTCCCACAGGGCCAGCGCGTCGCGCCAGCCCGTGGCCACGTCCTCAGGGGTGATGTGCCGCTGAGACGGACTCATTCCGGGACGAACACCAGCACGTGCTGGGAGGTGTGCAGCGTGGCCGCCACCCGCCAGTCATTGGACAGGGTGGCGAACCACGCGTCCGCGCGCGGGTCCTCTCGCAGCGCCTCGTCCAGGTGGGGACTCTCCACGTGGGTCTGCTCCGGCACCTCGCGGCAGCCCATGGCGCCCAGGCGGATGGGCGTCTCCGCCAGCCAGATGCCCTGCGTGGCCGCGTCGCGGCCCGCCACGGCTTGACGGTGCCGGTCATGGACGCACACCACGGTGGGGGAGAGGAAGTGCATCGCGCCGGGGAGGAAGCGGCTGTCCTCTTTCGACAGGTCCACCCAGTGCGCCTGGGCCCGCGTGGCCAGCGGCGCGGCGGGCGGCTCCAGGGCCACGGAGGAAGTCTCACGCAGCCGCGCCTCGATGTCCTGGAGCGACGTCAGCTCCCGGCCCACGCGCCAGAAGATGCGCTGCACCCAGGGCGGCGCGGACTCCAGGTTCTCCCCCAGGTTCCACAGCTGGGCGAACACCTGCGAACGCTCCGTCGAGGGCACGGCGGCCAGCAGGCGGGGAATCAGGTCCGACCAGGCGAGGGTGAAGAAGTTCTGCCGGCCCGCGCTCGTGGGGTACAGGTAGCCCAGGCCAATGGCCTCCGCGCCCAGCTGGAGGTAGGCGCGCAAGAGCTCCTCGCCCTGCGCCGCCGGTGTCCCCGCCTCGAACAGGGCTTGTCCCAGCCGCTGCGCTGCGCCGCCGGTGAGCTCGCGCCACAGGGCGGAGTCCCAGCGCACGAACCGGGCGCGGGCATTGGCTTCCAACTCGTCGGTGAAGGTGCTCATGGGCGACCGCCCGGGTTCTCCTTCAGCCACGTCGCGTAGTTCCGGTAGCGGCTGTACAGGGACTTGAGGTGGATGACGTCCTCGTAGACGGGGCCGGACAGCTCGTGCCGCGTGAGCAGCTCCTTCATGAGCACCGTCACCTGGTTCATGCGCTTCTCGGTGGTGCGCAGGTCCACGCCGGACAGGCCCTTGTCCAGCTCATGGCGCAGCGTCGTCACCTTGCGCCGGATGGGCGCGTGCGTGTCGTAGTGGCCCATGGCCATGTCGAACATGTTCCGCAGCCAGGCCACGCGGTCTTGGAGGAGCAGGCGGTGGCCCTTCACCTCGAAGAAGGCGCTGCGCGGGTTGGGCACCAGCTTCTCGTGCAGCACCCAGGGAGCAATCTGCCGGAAGTCCTCCAGCTCCACGGCGGCGTGGCCGCGGAAGAAGGCCATGGCCTTCGCGAAGTGGAGGATGGTCTGGTACGCGCGCACGCTGACGCCGTTCTCCGTCTGCGTGCAGAGGTGGACCTTCTTGTCCAGCGGGCACTGCTCGTTGCACACCGCGGCCACCGTCTGCCCGGCCAGCTTGAGCGTGTCCTTGTGCTTGAACTCGAAGCGCGGCGAGGCCATGCGGCAGAAGTCGAGCTGCCCCAGGAAGAAGGCGATGCGCTCCAACACGTCCTTGGGCACCTCCACTTCCAGGATGGCGGCGTAGGCGCGCTCCAGCTCGCCGGGCGTGAAGACGATTTCCTTGGGCAGCAGCTCCTCGGGGGACTTGTCGGCCTCCAGGCGCTGGAGGAGCTGGTCCATGAACCCCGAGTTGAAGGGCACCGCGCGCACCACCACGTCGATGCGGTCCTTCAGCGCCTCGATGACCTGGAAGGTGCCGCCGCCCTGGTCGTCGTTGGCGGTGAGGAACCAGGACGAGCGGCCCGCGTAGACGTACTGGTCCATCATCTCCGCGTAGCCCTCCGCCATGAGAGACAGGAGCGCGGACTGCGTCTTGGTGGGAATGCGGTTGTACTCGTCGATGATTTTGACGCGCTGGCCAATCCACTTGCGCCAGCTCACCTTCACCGCGGACAGGTCCTCCGCCTTGAGCATGTCGGAGGGCAGCGGCGCGCCCAGCAGGTCCGCGATGGAGAGCTGCGGATGGCCGCGCTGGATGCCGCGGTGGACCTCGTCGCGGCCCATGCCGGACAGCAGGGCCATGAGGATGGCGGACGTCGTCTTCCCGCGTCCCGGTCCGCCCACCAGCAGCGCGCGCCGGCAGGTGAAGAGGGTGAGCAGGGGGATGAGGACGAACGAGCTGTAGCTGGTGTCCTCGGGGAGGTGGAGCTCGTCACCCGCGGGCGTCTTGAGGGACGCGGACGAGCCGAACTCCAGGTCGTAGTAGGGACAGATGACGGCGTTGTTGGTGATCCACCAATACGCCTGCCGCATCTTGTCGTGGAGGCTGCCGCCGTCGCGCTCGGAGAGGTGGACATTGAGCTGCTTGTCCGCCGTCGCGCGCCCGGTGAGCAGGCGCGTCACCCAGTCCTGGTTGGCCATGCGCGCCGGAGCCTATCACCCAGGGGAAACGCGACGTAGCACCGTCGCGTGGCGGCCCACTGCCTACAGGGTGACCAGGCCCAGCTTCGCCGCGCGGACCACGGCCTCCGTGCGCCGCTGGACGCCCAGCTTGGCGAGCACGGCATTCACATGGAACTTGGCGGTGTGCTCGCTGATGTCCAGCCGGTCCGCGATGGCCTTGTTGGACAGTCCCTCCGCGAGCAACCCGAGCACCTCGCGCTCCCGCGGCGTGAGCGCGTCCGGCGCGGTGGCCTGGGCCGGTAGCGAGGCACGCGGCGTGGCGCGCAGCTCCGCGAGCGCGGGGTCGAACACGGCCAGTCCCCGCGCCACGGAGAGCAGCGCGGCGGCCAGGGCGGAGGGCTCCGCGTCCCGGAACAGCAGGCCCCGCGCGCCCGCGCCCAGGGCGGCCTCGCCCGCGGCTTCATCCACCACCAGCGCGAGCACCGGTGCGCCCAGGTCGGGACCCTCCATGTGGGACGGGCGCAGGCCGGTGTCCCACAGCACCGCGTCGGGTGGCTCGCCGGGTTGGGACTCCAGGTCCACCTGCGTCCCGGCGGCCACCTCGAAGAGCACGCCTGTCTGGTCGCTCAGCGCCCGGGAGAGCGCCCCCCGGGCGAGCGGGTCCTCCGAGACGAGGAACAACCGGAGCGGTGAGGTGGATGCGGCCAGCACGGAACTGCTTCACTAACCGGCCCCTGCGGCCGACGCTGTCCCAGTGCGCTCAGGGGCCTCGCAGCCGCGACATGAGCAGGAAGCCCACGGCGAGCACGAGGAGCACGCCCACCACGGCCCACAAGGCGACGGAGCACCCAGGGGATGACTTCGAGACGATGGGCAGCTTCTGTGTCCGGAGGTCCTCGGTAATCTGCGCGAGCAGCCCTGCGTCGTAGGACACGGGCTCGCCCTTGCGAATCTTCCGGCCTATCGCCTCCAGCTCACCCCCAGGCAGGTAGCGCTCCGTGAGCAGCAGGCTGCGCGCCTGGAGTTCGCGTTCGGTGCCGTGGGCGGCGGGGTCCAGTCCGCAACCCGCGCAGGGGGTGAACGCGCCCACCTTCGAGTTGCCACACCGCACGCAGACAGCCAGGGTCATGCGCCTACCCTAGCGCGAATGCCCCACGAGGAGCGGCCCGCCATGCCTCGCGGGCCGCTCGCGGGCGTCACGTCAGGGGGCCAGGTTGCTCAGGTGCTGCCGGATGTGCGCCACGGACGTGGTCATCGCGGCCCGGCTGGACGCGAACTTGTAGGCCGGGTTCCAGGTGTGGCCGCTGCCGTAGCACCAGCTCAGCCCCTGGACGACGCACTGCTGATGGACTTGCGGGTACTGGATGGCGAAGCCCACGCCGTGGTTGCGCAGCAGCCACGACTTGCGCAGCGCCAGGTTCGTCGTGTTGACGATGGTGGAGTGCTCCACGCTCCCCGCCGCGAAGCCCGCGGTGCGCGCGGTGTGGTCCAGAATCTGGGCGATGCTCCAGCCCTCGCGCGCGTAGAGCTGCCGCGCCGTGTTCTCGACGGTCGCCTGCGAGTGGTAGTGGACCTGCACGCCGGACAGGCCCACCTGCCACGGGCCGCCGTTGTTGTTGCAGGACTCCAGCGGCCAGATGACCCGGTCTCCCGTGGACGTGTTGCAGATGGAGAAGGACTGCGGGTTGGAGCTGGGGTTCGGGCGGTTGGGGCCCAAATCCCAGATGCCTTCCTTCATCGCCCACCACGACACGAGCGCCGCCTGGTCCAGCCGCTGTGCCCGCGTCCCTGAGAGCCGGGGCACCGTCTTCGCGGCCACCCAGCGCAGCCACTTTTCCTGGTCCTTGCTGAGCGCGTAGCCATTCACAGACAGGCTGGGCACCTGGTCCCAGTAGTCACCATGAGACCAGCCCACCTGGCCATTGACGTTGACGCGGTAGAAGCCGTTGCTGGGCGTCTCGCTCACCACCGTGGCCTGCTCGCCAATGGAGACCAGCCGGATGCTGGCGTTGGACGTGGAGGGGCCGGTGCGCAGGTAGACGTTCTCCACGGCGCGGATGCGCGCGCCAGCGAGGATGCCGAAGAGCAGCGAGGACTCGGTGGTGCCGGTCTCCTCGACCTCGCCCGGCGCCAGGCCGGCCTCTTCGGGAGGAAGGCCTTCGCCACATGCGAGGCTGAACAGCAGGAAGGATGACGCCAGGAAGGCGCGAGGGGCACGGCGCGTCGTGACGGACATGGGGTTCTCCAGGAGGGGGAAACAGCGCCGGAGCCTTGTGCACGGCTTGTGCCCCGCCTTGCTCCTGGGCGGCGCGCACGGCCGGTGACCACTTTGTGGTCATTTCATGCGTCAGGTGACCGGTTCCGGCCGCGCGGTGGCGTGGAGCTCCGGGGCGGAGGCACGCGGCACAGCCGCTGCAATGCCTCGCCGCGTCCCATCCGGGACACCCGCAGCGCACCCCTCAGGAGACGCCCCATGGATGAACAGTCGCTCGCCCCCCGCCAGCGCTTTCCGCGTTGGATGCTGGCTGGTTGGATGGCCACCGCCGCCTTCGTTGGTTTCCGCTATGTGCCCGCGGCCAACGCGTCACATTCGCATACGGGCTGGAACCAGATTCACATCGCCACCATTCATGGCAACGACGGCCCGGCGGGTGGAGGCAGCGGGCCGGGTTCGCAGGATGAAGAGTACTGCGTGATGTCGGAGACCACCGCGCTCCCGGCCACGACGATTGCGCCCTTCATCGAGCAGACGCTGGCGAAGCTGGACTTCAGCGTCGTCTGGGATGGCGCGGCGGACTGGCGCGTGGACCTGTGGCGCACGCAGAAGTTCTGCAACCAGTACGCGACGGCGGACCGCAACCGCATCGAGCTGGAGTTCCGCATCCGCGAGTCCTGGGCCGCGCTGTGCGGCGGCGAGCAGTACGCCTGTGTCACGGCCGTGAATCCGGTGACGGACTCCAGCGGGCGGCACCAGCACTACATGTACATGAACGCGCACCTGAAGCGGGAGCAGATGGCCGCCATGGGCGAGCGCGCGCGCAAGTTCATCAACCACGAGACGGGGCACCTCGTGGGCCTGCGAGACCCCAGCTACTACGGGGACTGCATGCACAGCGTGATGCACAACAACCTGTACGCCAGCCTGGGCTGCACCGACCCGGTGTGGCACCCCACGCCGTCCGACTTCGTGTCCGTGCGCAACATCGCGAACCGCGCCAACTGAACGCCGTCATCCCTTCGACATGAGGAACTTTTCCATGAAGCGATTCCCTCTGCGTGAGTTGGCCCATGTGGTCGCGATGTCCGGTGTCGTCCTGGCGGCGGTGCACTGTGGCCATCCCGAGGACCCCCACGCGCACGATGACGCCTCCCAGTTCAACGTGCACAGCGCCCTGCTGACGAGCAACCGCGATGCCCTGCGCCTGTGCGTGCAGGAGTCCACGTCGCTGCGTGGCAGCGCCGCCCGCATCACCGAGCGGCTCGGCGCCGGCCTGCGGACCGTGTCCGGCCATCCTGACTGGGAGGCCGCGCGTTTCGGTAGCAAGTCGCCCATCATCGAGCAGGGCTGCCCTGGGCCGGCGCTCGCGCTGGAGCGGCTGGAGCCCAAGGAGTCCATCATCGGCCCGGGCGTCGCGTTGAAGCCCAGCCGCTACCGCACCTTCATCCACGTGCTGGATGAGAAGACGGCGGACGTGGTGCTGGGGGAGCGGCAGGTGGATCGCGCGCCGGCGGAGTTCCTGCGCGTGGACGACCATGTGCTCGCGGAGGTCTCCACGGCGCTCGTCGTGCGTGAGTCGTACCTGGACCACCCGGAGTTCGCCGCGCGCTGGCTGACGGGCGCGGTGGGGCTCCAGGCGATGGAGGCGGGCCTGCCCGGCGTGCTGGGTGACGTGTTCGACAAGCCCGTCACGGATATCTCGTCGCTGGCGAAGCCCGCGCTCGACCCGACGCACTGACACGTCGGGGGCTCAGGCCCTGCGAGCGCGCGGCGCGCGGGTGGGCCGGGCGGGAGGCGTCTCCAGCTCCCGCCCGGACATCCGGCGCAGCTCGGCATTGCCCAGGACGACCTGCGTCAGCCGGGAGCGGGAGATGCGCAGCGCCGACGCGGTGGCGACGACGTTGCCGCCATTCTCCACGAGGCTCTGGGCGATGCACTGCCGCTGCACCTCCGCGAGGAAGTCGCGGAGGGAGCCCCCATGCTGCCGGAAGAGCATGGGGAGGTCCGTCATCGCCGCGGGCGTGGGCCGGGGCTCGGCGCACTCCAGTGCCCGCTGCAAGAGCGGCGCGAGCACCGCGCCACCAATGGCGGGCGCATCCGACAAGACGTCCGCCGCGCGAACCAGGTTGTGAAGCTCGCGAACATTGCCGGGCCACGGGTGGGCGCGCATCAACCGCGTGGCTTCGGGAGTGAACGACTTCGGCGCGCCCCCGCGCTCCTGTGCCGCCTGCTCCAGGAAGTACGTGGCCAGCAGGAGCACGTCCTCGTCGCGCTCGCGAAGGGGCGGCAGCTCCACCTGGATGCCATTGAGCCGGAAGAAGAGGTCCTGCCGGAAGTCGCCCGCGCGGACCGCCTTCGCCAGGTTCCGGTTGGAAGCGGCGACGACGCGCACGTCCACCTGGACCGTCTCCGCGCCGCCCACGCGTTGGAACGAGCGCTCCTGCAAGGCCCGCAGCAACGCGGCCTGTCCCCGAGGGCTGATGTCGGCCACCTCGTCCAGGAACAGGGTGCCGCCGTGGGCCTGCTCGAAGCGCCCGCGCTGGCGGGCCATGGCCCCGGTGAACGCGCCGCGCTCGTGGCCAAACAGGTCCGACAGCAGCAACTCATCGTTGATGGCCGCGCAGTTGACGGCGACGAAGGGACCGGAGGCGCGCCGGGACAGGTCATGGATGGCGCGCGCGGCCAGCTCCTTGCCCACGCCGGTTTCACCGAACAGCAGCACGCTGGCGTCGGAAGAAGCCACCTTGCGCAGCTGCGCCACGGCCGAGCGGAACACCGCGGAGCTGCCGCGCAGGTACGGCGGCGCGAAACCGTCTTCCGTGGGGGACTCACCCAGCAGGGTCCGCAGCCGAGGTCTGTCATAGGCGCGGCGGAAGCGCTGCTGGGCCTCGGGGGGCAGCGCGTCGATGAGCCGTCGCCACTCCGCGAGCGCCGCTTGCCGAGCGCTCAGCCGCTGCGCCTCGGTGCCGCCCGCCTCCGCCAGTTGCAGCGTGAGGACGCGGACCCGCAGCGAGAAGTCCTGGGCGCTCAGTCGGTCGGGACGCGCGCTCGCGCGGCGCAGGGCCCGGCGCGCACGCGCCATATCGCCATTGGCGAAGGCAACGCGGGCATCGAGCAGATGGAGCCGGGCGGGCTGGGTGGCGCTGTTGCGCAGGTAGAGCCGCTGGGCCAGGGCATCCAGAACGGAAGAGGCCTCCTCCGCCCGTTCCAGCGCGAGCAGGGCTTCCACGCGCAGCCATCCGGTGGGGATGGCATAGAGGTGGGGCTGCGCCGTCTCCTCGTCGCCGCTCAGTCCGTCCAGCGTGGTGAGGGCCGCCTCCCATTCGCCGCGGGCGCAGTGGAGATGGGCGCGGCTCAGGCCCACGGCCAGCCGGGCCTGGGGCGAATCGGGTGCGCGCGCCGCGAGCGCTGCCAGCTTGCGCTCCGCTTCGGCGGTATCGCCCAGGAAGCAATCGGTGGCGATGGCCTGTGGGTAGGCGGAGAGCTGCTGAAAGGGGATGTCCAGGCCCGGCAGGGCGAGCGTGAGCGCGGACTGGGCCTCCAGGTGGCGGCCCTCCCGGGAGTAGGCGAGCCCCAGGCCCAGCAGGGCAACGGCCTCGAAGGGGACCTCGCCGCACAGCAGGGACAGGGCGGCGAGCCCCAACTGGATGGCGGCGGTGTTCTGCTCCGCGCGCCGGGCCAGCGTGGCGAAGGCGACCTTGGCCAGTCCCACCAGGTCGTCCAGTCCGGCGGCGCGAGCCTGTCCCTCCACGGTGGTGAACAGGCGCCGTGCCAGCGTGTCGTCGCCGGCATCCATCGCCACACGTCCCTCGAGCACCGTCATCATCAGCCGAGAGAAAGTGTTCTCCGGGCCCGCGAGCGCCGGATGCGCCTCGCGCGCGAAGGAGATGCCCGCCTCTCGTTGCCCGGCGTCGAGAAGGAACTGCAGATGCGTGGGGGCCAGGAATCCATGCGCCTCCGAGATGCGGCCCGCGAGCCCTTCGGTGCCCAGGGCCCAGGCCACCAGCGCGTGGCCGGACGCCACCTGTCCCCCTCTCACGAGGACGTGCGCGGCCGTGGCGAGCAAGGCACTGGCCCACCGAGCCTGCTCACCCCAATGGGCGAAGTTCCAGGGCGCGGGCATCACGCTGCGCGAGGGCGTGGGCTCCAGTGCCCACAGGATGCCCTCCACCATGTCCGCGGCGCGTCCCGTCGCCTGCTGCAGTTGCTCACGTCCCTGACCCAGCGGGTCCGCCGCCAGCACCAACAGCAGGGCTTCGTCGGAGGCCTCGGCCAGCGGAGCCAAACGGGCGCAGGTCTCGCGGACCTCGGCCACCTCCAGCAGGTTCACCGCCATGTCGAGCGTCGCGGCTCTGGCGGGCGCCAGCCGGTGGCCCGGAAGCATCGTGCACAGCCCCGCCTCACACGCGAGCCGGGCGCCCTCATGGAGCGATGTGCCCAGCGCCTCGGCAAGCGCATTCACGGGCGGTGGCCGAGGCGCCGCACACGCGGCCAGCACCGCGAGGCGGCGCAGGCGTGCGGGCTCGCGACGTGCGGGGTGCAGCAGGGAGGCGATGGTGTCATCAGGAGAGACAGGCACAGTCGGAAAGCCTGAGGCCGCTCCGACAAGCCATCAAGGGGCCCCCGCCGAGACAGCGGGCACGAGCGCAGCGCCGCTGGAATGCTTCAGCAAAGCGGTTTCAAGTGAGGCGGTTGCCTGTTCGCAGTCCGTGCGGCGGAGCGCGGCTCAGGCCAGCGTGACACCGTGCCCGGGCGCATCTGTTGGCAACTCCAGCCGTGCGCCCGCGTACCGGGCGCCGCCTTGGAAGGGGTGGCTCGCGATGAACAGCGGCGTATCCAGGTCGGCGTAGGTGAAGCCCCCTAAGCCGGCGGCCAGGTGCGCCGAGGCGGACATGGCCAGCACGCTCTCCACCATGCCGCCCACCATGAGCTCCAGGCCCGCTGCGCGAGCGAGGCTCCACATCGTCAGTGCCTCGACGACGCCACACTTCATCGTCTTGATGTTGATGGCATGCGCGGCGCCTTCCCGGATGAGTCGCAGCACGTCCTTCGCCGAGCGCGCCGACTCATCCGCGCACACCGGCACGCGCGAGCGGCGCGTGAGCTCCGCCATGCCGGCCACGTCATGCGCGGGCACGGGTTGTTCGAAGAGGGCCAGGGGGACGTCCGCGCGCGCCAGCTCCTTCAAGAAGGCGAGCGCCTCGGCCACGTCATAGCCGCCGTTGGCATCCGCGAAGAGCCGGGCCTGAGGGGCCACTTCATGAATGGCCACCAGCCGTGCCGCGTCCTCAACGGGCGGCAGCGCCCCGACCTTCACCTTCAGCGTGGTGATTCCCCGCGCCAGGATGGCCTGCGCGGACGTTCGCGCATGGGCCACGTCTCCCGCGGTGACCGTCATGTCGATGTCCAGCGCGGACTGCGCGCCGCCCAGCATCACGTACAACGGAACGCGGTAGTGCCGAGCCAGCGCATCGAGCAGCGCCGTCTCCACGGCGCACCGGGCGGAGGGCGCCAGCGCGAGTGAATCCCCCAGCGCCTCGGACGCGGGCCGCCACGCGCGAGCGTCTCGTCCCACCAGCCCCGCGCGCACCTGTTCCAGGGCGGCCAGCGTACTTGCCTGTGTTTCTCCACTCACGGCGGGGAAGGGGGCGGCCTCGCCCAGCCCCTCGGAGCCGTCCGCCAGGGTGAGCCGCACCAGGACGTTCTCCGCGGCGTACTGCGCGCCGGTGGCGATGGCGAAGGGCTCGGTGAGGGGGAGGTGCAGCGGCTCGAAGCGGACGGCGGTGATGAGGGTGGGCGTCATGGGCGGCCGAGGAGCCTAGCCGCCCGGGCCTCCCCTGCGCGCGCGAGCCAGGTCAAGCGGCGGTTGGCCGACAGACACATGGGAACTGATACTGATACATGTCTGCCGCGTGTACTTGTGACGGCCACGTATTCATGTCGACATGGAGCCATTCTGAACGACCGATTCCAGGCGGCTCCGGCGCCCGACATAGATGTGCTGCTGGTGGCGCTCGAGGAAGCGGAGCGGCACCAGCCTGAGGGCTGCATGGTGTTGCACGCCGTGAGGGACGCGGCGGGAGCGCTCGTCGACTTCCAGTGGGCCTGGGCGAATCCCGCGGGTGCGCGCGCGCTGGGGCACGCCTCCCCGGAGTCGCTGAGAGGCCGGCGGCTGCGCGAGCTGATGCCGGGCTCGGGATTGGCCGCCCGGGTGGACCTGCTCCGGGACGTGGTGGAGGCGGGGCGGCCGGCCGCGGACAGCTTCCAGGAAGGGGAGGTGTGGCTCCAGGGAACGGCGGTGCCGCTCCGGGACGGTGTGCTGCTGCGCCTGCGTGACATCACCAGCGCCCTGCGGTTGGAGGAGGGCGTCCGCGAAACCCTGGACTGGGTGCGGAGCATGCTGGAGGCCACACCCGACGCGTTCTTCACGCTGGATGCGGACTGGCGAATCACCTACGTGAACCACGAGGCCGCGGCCCTCAGCGGGCGTTCGCAGGAGCAGCTCTTCCGGCAGATTCTGTGGCAGGCGTGCCCGGAGTTGCTGGGCACGCGGATGGAGCGCGAGCTGCGCCGGGTCGCGAGCGGCGCGGGCCACACCATCTTCGAATGGCGCGCCACGCCTGGACGCTGGCATGAGGTGCACGCCTGGGGCGCCAACGGCAACGTGTCCATCTTCGGGCGGGACGTCACCGCCAGGAAGCAGGCGGAGGCGGAGCGGGACGTGCTCCTGTCTCGCGAGCACTCGGGCCGCCTGGAAGCCGAGGCCCTGGTCCACGAGCGCACCCGCGAGCTCATGGCCGCGCGTGAGCGACTGGTGCAGTCGGAGAAGCTGGCCATGGCGGGGCAGCTCGCGGCGGGCGTGGGGCACGAAATCAACAACCCGCTTTCCTATGTCGTGGGCAACCTGCAGTTCGCGCTGGAGCAGCTCGAGCCCCTCGCGGCGCAGGGCGCCGTGCGTGAAACATTGGCCCGCGCGCTGGGCGAGGCGATGGAGGCCCTGCGCGAGGCGAAGGAAGGCGCCGAGCGCATCCGCACCACCGTCCGTGACTTGCAGACCTTCGCGCGAGCGGAGGAGCCGCAACTGTCGCCCGTGGACGTGCACGCGGCGCTGGAGTTCGGCCTCTCCATGGCGATGCCGCACCTGCGCCACCGGGCCCGCGTCGAGAAGCGCCTGGGCCCGGTGCCCACGGTGATGGCGCACGAGACGCGGCTGGGGCAGGTGTTCCTCCAACTGCTCGTCAACGCCGCGCAGGCCATCCCGGAAGGGGATGTGGCGCGCTACCAGGTGACGCTCTCCACCTGGAGGGACGGCGCGACGGTGGTGGTGGAGGTGGCGGACAACGGCCACGGCATGGCGCCCGAGGTCCTGGAGCGCGCCTTCGAGCCCTTCTTCACCACCCGCCCCCTGGGGGAGGGCGCTGGACTCGGCCTGTCCACCAGCCTGGGCCTGGTGCGAGGCATGGGAGGCGAGCTGTCGGCCTCGAGCGCGCCGGGGCTGGGCAGTGTCTTCCAGGTGCGGCTGCCCACCACCGACGCGGACGCGCCAGCCGTGCGGGTGGCGGAGGACAAGGACCTTCCCGGGCGGAAGCGGGTGCTGGTGGTGGATGACGAGCCGCTGCTCGCCTCGGTGCTGGGCCGCATCCTCGGCGTGCGTCACGAGGTGGTGGTGGTCCACAGCGGGCGCGAGGCGTTGGATACGCTGGCGCGCGACGCGGACTTCGACCGCATCTTCTGTGACTTGATGATGGGGGACCTGACGGGGATGGACGTGTACGACGCGCTGTCCTCGCGTCAGCCGGAGCTGCTCGCGCGCTTCGTCTTCATGACGGGCGGAGGCTTCTCCGAGCGAGCACGGACCTTCCTCCAGTCGGTGCCGGTGCCGCGCATCGAAAAGCCATTCGAGCTGGGCGTCCTGCACGCGCTGGTGGAGGACGCCCCGCCGCGCGCCGGTCCCTGAGAAGGGCGGCCAGCGCGCGACTCGGAAGCGGTGTGATTACAACTTCACTTCTTCCCGGTCGGGCTGGGTGATGTAGCCGGAGCCCGCGGCCACCAGCTTGGCCATCAGCTTGTCCATGCCGTTGGAGCGGGCGAAGGCCATCTCGTTGCGGGTGGCGCCCACCAGGGTGAGCAGTTGCACCTTGCCGCTGGGGAGCACGAAGTGGTCGGGCCGGGACGGGTCCCGGACGAACACGAAGCCGCTCAGCTTGGACTCGCCACCGTCCAGAGAGCCTTCCACCGGGTAGCGGTGGCCCATGGCGAAGGCGCGCAGGGACACGAGGTTGTAGGCCATCATGTCCAGCAGCCGGAACACCGGCCACTTCGCCTCTTCAGGCGAGTGGATGACCATCTCGTAGCCCAGCCCGCTGGGCGCGCCGTCGGGGATGTCCTCGCCGGGCGCCACGGTGAAGGGGTTGGACAGTCCGCTGGTGACATAGGTCCAGTAGGGGTAGCTCTCGCTGGGCGGGGAGACGCGCACGCCCATGGGACCCCAGTTGGGGTCCGCTTCCTGGACCTGGGCCAGCTCACTCTCCATCCACGCTTGGATGGCATCTGTCTGGTCGAGCGTGAAGACGCCTTCGTCAATGGCGCCGAACATCTTCGGATACTCGACTTCGTCGCGGTCCGCCCAGCAGTCCTCGTACCACTGGATGAAGTCTTCGTCCGTCTCCGGGGCTTTCATGGCGATGACACTCTAGAGGCTCACCCCGGTTTCACAACTTCAAGTCGCGGAGAGGCCTCTTCAGGCTGACAGTCCGGGGGGCGTTCAGGTGCCGGTGGCCCCTTGGGTGCCCGGGGAGGCGGCCAGGGGCCAGGGTTTCAGCCCGCAGATGCGCTCGGCCTCCGCCACGGCGGGTGCCAGCCGGGCGTGCTCCCGGCGGAGGAAGCCCCGTACCGCGCCGTCCAGTGTCTTGTCGAAGATGAGGTGGGCGCTGTGCACGGCGGTGGGCTCGAAGCCCCGAGACACCTTGTGTTCACCCCCAGCGCCGGGCTCGAACACCTTGCGGCCGGTCCGGATGCAGTCCTCCACGGAGTGATACAGGCAGACGTGGAAGTGGAGGAAGGGGTGCTCCTCGAAGGCGCCCCAGTAGCGGCCATAGAGGCGCTCCGGGGTGGCCAGGTTGAAGGCGCCGGCGATGACCTGCTGGCCGCGCACCGCCTCCACCAACTCCACCGAGCCCGGCATCGTGCGGAAGACCCGCGCGAAGAAGTCGGGGGTGAGCTGAATCTGACCCCAGGCGTGGCGCTCGCAGGTGGAGGTGTAGAAGCCGTAGGCACGCCGGGCGTGCGCCTGGGAGAGCTCGCCGCCGCGCACCGTACGCAGGGAGATGCCCTGGGTGGCCGCGGCCCCGCGCTCGCGCTTGAGCTGGTTGCGGCGCTTGGAGTCAAAGCGCGCCAGGTAGTCGTCGTAGCTGCCGTAGCCCGGGTTCTTCCAGTGGAACTGAAGGGTGATGCGCCGGGCGAGCCCCTCGGCCTCCAGGAAGTCCGCCTCGTCCCCCGTGGGATACAGGACGTGAACGGAGGAGCAGCCCGCCTCCTGGGCGCTCCCGGCGGCGGCGGCAAGCAGGGCCCGGCGCAGCGCGGGGACGTCCTCGCCCGGGGCGATGAGGAAGCGGGGGACGGTGGCGGGGGACAGCGGCCCGCCCACGACGAGCTTCGGGTAGTACTCGACTCCGAGGCGGGCGGCGGCATCCGCCCAGCCGAAGTCGTAGATGTACTCGCCCATGCTGTGGAACTTGAGGTACGCGGGCGCGGCGGCCACCAGCTTGGGACCACGCCACAGCGTGAGGTGATGCGGCGCCCAGCCCGTCTCCTCGGTGGCGCTCCCGCTCTCCTCCATGGCCGCCAGCCAGGCATGTCGGACGAAGGGCGGGGCGTCAGGGCCCAGGAGCGCGTCCCAGCCTTCGGCCGGGGCATCAGTCACTGCTTCGAGGATGCGGAGACGGAGCGGGGTATCGGCGGGCACGGGGGCACTCTTAACGCGCCCCGCACGTGCCCGCCGTGTGTTGCTGGCCTGCCCGTCAGGCGGCCGGAGCAGCGCTCCCGGTGCGTGCGGCCTCGCGGGTCTCCGGCCAGACGGCACGCTGCGGGGTGGCGATGCGGATGATGCGCAGCAGGGCCAGCACGCGCATCACCTGCCACGTGGGGTCCAGCTCGAACTTCCGCGCCGCGAAGTTGGGGCTGCTGCCGTACTTGTGGTGGTTGTTCTGGAAGAGCTCCCCCATGCAGAGGAAGTCCATGGGCAGGGAGTTGCGCGACTTGTCGGTGCTGTCGAAGTTCCGGTAGCCGTACTTGTGGCCGCACCAGTTGACGATGGCGCCATGCACTGGGCCCATGAGGAAGTGAAGGGGCAGCAGCAGGAACTGCCAGGGCGAGGTGGCGAACATCACATAGAAGGCGGAGTAGAAGGCCACCCAGCCCAGCGTGGCGAACCAGGAGGTGCGCAGCGTGGTGTCCACGAGCGGCCACTCCGGGTAGCCGCCCAGGAAGCGGGCCTCGGGCTGGCCGCGGCCGGCCGCGTAGTCGTCGTAGCGCGCCTTGGTGTGCCACATCATCCGCGCCACATCCTTGAAGAAGTGGGGCGAGTGCGGGTCCTTCTCGGTGTCGGAGAAGGCATGGTGCTCCCGGTGGAGGATGGCGTACGCCTTGGGTGACAGGTAGGACGAGCCCTGCACCAGGTAGGTGAGCAGGTGCATCACCCGCTCCGTCTTCGGCCCCATGGTGTACATGCGGTGGGCCGCGTACCGGTGCTGGAAGAAGCTCTGGAAGAACACGCAGAGCAGCCAGTGCGAGACGAAGAAGATGAGGACGGCCATTCGAGTTCCCGGGTCAGTGACTGAACCGGCGTAACACCGGGCATGTCATGGCAGCGTCACGCGGGGCGGAAGAGCGGCGGCCCTGCCCCACGGGGCGACACGCCCGCTCGCTCCGCTTCAGGGGGCCATCAGTAGAACGCGCCGTGGCATGACATGACGCGCGGCGGCGCGGCCCACTCTTCCGGTACGGAGGGGGCACGAAGCTCCAGGAGAGGAGTACACGCGTGAAGCGGGCGGACATCGTCGGATTGGACAAGGCGCACGTCTGGCATCCCTACACGGCGATGGAGGCCTACATCGCGGAGACGGATCCGCTGGTGGTGGTGCGCTCGGAAGGGGCGTACCTCCATGACGCGGACGGCACGCGCTATCTGGACGCCAACGGCTCCTGGTGGGTGTCCACGCTGGGCCACCGTCACCCGCGGCTGATGCGCGCACTCGCCGAGCAGGCCGCCGCGCTCCCACACGTCTCCCTGGCGGGCATCACCCACGAGCCGGCGGCCTTGCTGGCGTCGGAGCTGGCGGCCATCGCCCCCGGTTCGGACCGCCCCGGCCTTCCCGCGTCCGAGCGCCTCTCGCGCGTCTTCTATTCAGACAACGGCAGCACGGCGGTGGAGGTGGCCATCAAGATGGCGGCCCAGTACTGGGCGCAGAATGGCCAACCGCGCCGCACCCGCTTCATCACGCTGTCGGGGGCGTTCCACGGCGAGACGATGGGCGCCACCAGCGTGGGGGGCGTTCCCCTGTTTCGGGAAGTCTTTGGCCCGCTGCTCTTCGACGTGGTGCACGTCCCCTCTCCGGCGGAGGAGGGGGGCTGGGCGCGTGCCTTCGAACAGGTCCGGTCCACCTTGCGTACGCGCCCGGAGGAGATTGCGGGCGTCATCCTGGAGCCGGTGCTGCAGGGCGCGGCGGGCATGGTGATGTACTCGCCGGACTTCGTCCGGGCGGTGCGCGAGGCCACGCGTGAGGTGGACACCTTCCTCATCGCCGACGAAGTCTTCACGGGGCTGGGGCGCACGGGCGCACGCTTCGCGGTGGACCTGGCGGGCGTGGTGCCGGACATGTTGTGTCTGGCGAAGGCCCTCTCGGGAGGAGTCCTGCCGTTCGGTGCGACGCTGGCCTCGGAGCGCGTCTTCTCCGGCTTCCTCGGGGCGTCGAACCGGGCGCTGTATTACGGGCACTCGTACTGCGGGAACCCGCTGGGCGCCGCCATCGCTCGGGAAGTGCTGGCCGTCTATCGGGACGAAGATGTGATGGGGCAGGTGGCGCGAAAGGCCCCCCGCGTGAAAGCCGCCTTCGAGCGGATGGCCGCCTCGATTCCAGGCCTGGTGCGCCCCCGCGCCGTGGGAATGGTAGGCGCGGTGGACCTGGGCGGTGGTGGCTACCTCGCTCGAGGAGGGTGGCGAGTGTACGAGGCCGCGCGTCGCCGAGGGCTCTACCTGCGGCCCATGGGAGACACCGTGTACATCGCGCCGGCGCTGACTATCTCTGACGAGGCGCTCGAGGCGCTGCTGTCCGGAGTGGAGGCGTCCCTCCAAGAAGTCGCTGGCGGCTGAGCCTGATGGATCCGCTGCCTACGAATGTGTGGGAGCGAACGGAAGGGTGGTTGACAGGTCGCGCGTCACGGGGATAGAAGCCGCGCCCCGCCCGACGCAGATCCGGGCGGGGAGCTGACAGCAGAATAAAAGGGTCGATGAGGATTGTTGACCCTGGACGCGGCGCTGGTACAAGCCGCGCCCCTCCAGACGGGTGGCTGATCCAAGCGCCTCGACGGAGCAGCAGCAGGAAATAGAGGGCTCAACTCGGAAAGTTGATCCCAGGGGCGGTGGTGGTAGAAGCCCTGAATCTCACGAAGAAGCCCGCGCACTGGCGCGGATCCGCTTTGAGTGGGTCGGTAAGAAAATACGGAATACGGCGGTCAACGCAGCGAGTTGACAGGAGACGCGGTGGTGGTAGAAGCCGCGCCCCGACGAAGAAGCCCGGAAGGAAGGGGCGGACAAGTCGAGGGAGTCAACGAAGCAGCGGTTGACAGGGAGGGCGGCGAAGCGGTAGAAGCCGCGCCCCTCTGGAGGAAATCAGCGGAAGCCACTGGGCGGCGCTGAAGACTCCGGAAGCCAGCAGGACGG
>NZ_VHLB01000068.1:0-47826 GCF_006547365.1 Myxococcus sp. AB056
ACCCCACCCCGCCCTACGAGCCCACCGAACGCCGCCCTTGCCCAACGTAGGAACCGGCCGCCCCACCGGGAAGTCCGGCTTCCGTCTCAAGGAGAACCAAGTCATGACTTCTGGACGTTTCGCCCCCTTCTTCGCCGGGTTGCTCCTGCTCACCACCGGAGGCTGTGGCGGAGAAGCCCCCCGCTGCACGGACTGCCCCGCGGTCGAAGGCCGCTACCGGCTGCAATTCGACACAAGCGCGGGCGTGCCTCCGGAGTGCGCGCTCCTGGGGGTGGAGGTTCCCACGGGTGAAGTCCTGGACATCACCCGCTCGGGCGAAAACCTCACCAGCCGGCTGGCGGGCGTCCCCGTCCGGGGCACCATCACCTCCCAGGGGACCTTCCTGATGACGGGAACGGGAGTGCCCTCGGCGAACCGGACGGACACCCTGACGCTCACCGGCAGCTACCTGGCGCCGCTGGCGGATGGCGGGACGGCGTCCATCAACGGCGTCCTCACGGGCAGCTACGTGCGCGCGTCCGACACGGGGGGACAGCGCTGCAACGTCAGCAGTCCGTTCTCGGCGACCCGGGACTGAGCCACGGGCCGCACGAGCACGGTCGAAACGACTACTTCTTCTTCGACTCCGCGGCGGCCTTGGCCTCGGCCTTGTTCTTCTTGGCCCGCTTCTTCCAGGCCTGCTTGATCTTCATCTGCACGCGACGGTGCTTGCTCTTGCTGCGGGCCATCTTTGACTCCTGTGCTCCGTACGGAGACGTGAAAAGAGGAGCTTAACTATCAGAACCCGGCGGGCTCCCGGAAGAGGAACCCTCGGGCCCCCCCGGCTCGCCGGTGTCGTCCGGTGCCGGACGGGTGGGAAACGGGATTCCCTCGGCGCTCCGGACCTGGGTCGGCCGGGCGGTGGACACCTTCACGTCCCCCTCCCGGTCCTCGTTGCTGGGCCGCTCCTTGGCCGCCGGGGCGCTCGACTGCTGGGGGCGCTTCTTCACGGACGCGAAAATCGGCTTGTAGGCGTCCAGGAAGCGCCGGACCTCGTCCAGGGGGAGCGCCGGGCAGTGGTTGCCGTTGGCGCCCGTCATGGACGTGGCCATGCACATGGCGTTGAGGATGGCCTCCTCGGTGGCCTCCATGACCGCCTCATAGAGGGGGTCCAGGCGCTGATCCAGGAGGAGCTTCAGCTTGTAGACCATCTTCTGGGTGCGCCGGGGGATGATGTTCGCCGTGGAGAAGCCGACGACAATCTCCCCTGAGCCGTGCGCCGCGTAGCTGCCCACGCGGCCAATGCCCAGCGCCACGCGCTTGCAGAGGCGGTTGATTTGATGGCTCAGCAGCGGCGCGTCCGTGGCCACCACCGCGATGATGGAGCCGTACGTCTGGCCGCGCTTGGGCGTGCCCTTGAACTTCTCCGCCAGCACCTCGCCCACGGGAAGACCGCCCACCCGCAGGTTGTGCATCTTCCCGAAGTTGGACATCACCAGCACACCCAGCGTGTAGCCGCCCAGCACCTCCGGCAGCTTGCGGGACGACGTGCCGATGCCGCCCTTGAAGTCGCACGTCACCATGCCGGTGCCGCCGCCCACGTTCCCCTCGGCCACGGGGCCGGTGGAGGCGTTGTTGATGGCCTCGAAGACGTGCTCCTCGCGCACGTGGCGCCCGGAAATGTCGTTGAGCCAGGAATCGTCACACTCCCCCACCACGGGGATGATGACATCGTGCTCGTCACCGATGCCGGGGTAGCGGTCCACCAGGTAACGCGCCACGCCGTCCGACACCGCGCCCACCGCCATGGTGTTGGTGAGGAGGATGGGCGTCTCGATGAGGCCCCACTCCATGAGTTGCGTCATGCCGGCGACCTCGCCCGCGCCGTTGAGCACGAAGCCGCCCCCCGTCATGCGCTCCATGAAGATGTTCCCCTCGTTGGGGAGGATGGCGGTGACCCCCGTGCGCACCGGACCGTGCCCGGGACGAAGTGGGCCCTCGCCCCGTATCAACGTGCTGTGCCCGACGAGCACCCCCTCCACGTCGGTGATGGCGTTGAACTTGCCGGGCTTGAAGCGCCCCAGCGGCAGGCCCAGCTCACGGGCCCGGACGCGCGGCCCAGTCTCCTCGGGGATGTGCACCATAGAGGGGGGACACTAACCGACGACTCCCCACAGTCAACCACTCCAGCCGGCCCCGCCCGCCCCCTCGAAGAGGAGGCACGGGACGGGGCGGCCAGGGCGTCGCGTGGGACTCAGGCCTTTGCGTCCACGCGCGGAGACGGCTCCGGCGCTGGGGACGCCGGCGCGGCCACGGGGTGCGCGGCGGCGGGAGTCCCCTCCTCCAGGGGCACGCTCTTGCGCAACACCGAAGCAGGGTGCTCGCTGGCGGCGCGGCGCGCCTCGCGCTCCTTGTAGCGGCGGATGGCGGGGGCCATGATTTCGCCGATGAGCCCCCGGTAGTCCATGCCGGCGCCCTGGGCGATGAGCACCAGGTCGCTCCAGCCCGGCGTCAGACCCGGCAGCGGGTTGCACTCGATGAAGTAGATGCGCCCCTTGTCGTCCATGCGGAAGTCGATGCGCGCGACGTCGCGGCATCCCAGCGCCATGAACGAGTTCCGCGCCGCCGTGCGCAGCCGCTCCAGCAGCGCGGGCTCCAGCTTCGCCGGCGCGTCGTAGCGGATGCGGTCCGTCCAATCCAGCTTGTGCTGGAAGCTGTAGACGGGGTTCTTCTCCTCCCGGTCCAGGAAGACGATCTCCATGGGCGGCAGGACGCGGGGACGCCGCTCGCCCAGCAGGCCCACGGTGAACTCACGACCGCGGATGTACTCCTCGATGAGCGCGGGCTGCTGGTACTTGCCGGCAATCTCGCGCACCACCTCGCGCAGCTCCGCCTCGCTGTGGCAGACGCTCTTGGTGACGACGCCCTTGGAGCTGCCCTCCGCCACCGGCTTCACGATGAGCGGGAAGCTGGTGAACTCCTTGTTGAGGCGCTCCTTGCCCGTCGCCATGAGCTGGAAGTTGGGCGTGAGGATGCCTGCCTGCCGGACAATCTTCTTCGCCAGGCCCTTGTCCAGGGCGATGGACAGCGTGGCCGGGTCCGAGCCCGTGTACGGGATGTCCAGCAGCTCCAGCAGCGCCGGGACCTGGCTCTCTCGGTTGCGGCCCTTGAAGCCCTCCGCGATGTTGAACACCACGTCCAGCGGCGTGCTCGACAGCACCGAGGGAAGCTCGGCCGTGGCCTCCAGGTCGATGACCTCGTGGCCCCACGACGCAATCGCCTCGCGGATGGCCTGGAGCGTGTTCGGCGAGTCGTACTCGGCCTCGCTGTCCTCCACCGCCTCCGCCGTGGCCGTGGGCTTCACGCGCTTCACGTTGAAGCTGAAGCCCACGCGCAGCGGACCGCTCTTGCGCGCCGGCTTGCCCTGGCGACGCGACGAGTCCTTGATTTTGTACCGCTTCGCCGCGCTGGTGATGATGGAGTTGATGACCCCATCCAGGTGCAGGCCGTCCAGCTCCGCCGCCGCGTAGATGCCCGCGCCCGGCTCCAGGCTGGGGAGCGCGTTGATCTCCAGGAAGTACGGCACGCCCGCGTCACTGAGGCGCACGTCGATGCGGCCCAGGTCGCGGCAGTCGAGCGCCCGGTACACCTTCTGCGCCATCCGCCGGACGTCCTCCGCCGTGCGAGGCGGAATCTGCGCCGGGGCGCGCACGCTGACCATGCCCTCCCGCGACGTCTTCAGCGCGTAGTCGTAGATGGCGTACTTGCGGCCCTGCGTGACGGCCGGGTCGATGACGTACTCCACCGGGGAGAGCACGCCGTCGTAGTCATTGTCCACCGACTCCAGGAACGGCACGGCGAGGTCGCGGCCGGAGATGTACTCCTCCACCAGCACGCCGGACGGGTACTTCTCCAGCGCGGCGGCCACCTTCGCGCGAACCTCGTCCAGCGTCTCCGCGATGGAGTCCTGGCTGATGCCCTTGGACGAGCCCTCGAAGTTGGGCTTCACGATGACGGGGAAGCGCAGGTTCTCCGCGGACAGCTCGCTGAGCTTCTCCACGTACTGCCAGCCGGGCGTGCGGATGCCCTGCTTGGACAGCACCAGCTTGGTGAGCTGCTTGTCGAGCGTCACCGCCAGCGCGTACGCGTCCGAGCCCGTGTACGGGAAGCCCAGCTCGTCGAAGAGGGCCGGATAGAAGGCCTCGCGGAAGCGGCCGCGGCGGCCCTCGGCGGTGTTGAAGATGAGGTCCGGGCTGTAGGCCTCCAGCCGCGCCACGGTGCGCGAGGCCGGGCCGCTCACCTCGAAGCGCTCCAGCCGGTGGCCGATGCGCTCGATGGCCGCCGCGAGCGCGTTGACCGTCTCCTGCGTGTCGAACTCCGCCTCTTCTTCCAAATCAGACAGCCTGAGGTTGTGGGTCAGCGCGATGCGCATGGGTACCCCCTTCGCTTCCTGAACGACGAGCGTCCACGGCGCACCTTCGCCGCGGACATGAGCCTGCCGGAGGCGCGCTCATGCGCGACCGGCGTGCGAGCTGCAACGGTTACGCCCGCGACGACCTTCCCGTCGACCACCTGCGTCTGCGCCCAGGTGTCGCCCAGCCGCCAGCCCAGCGGATCCCTCAGCACGCACCATGCTTCCACGCTGCCAATGACAATGAGCCCCGCGGCCGCGGCCACCGTCCCATGCGGCGCGGGCATCATTCCCAGCAGCACGATGAGCGCCAGCGGCGCGTTGCGCAGGGTGCTGTCGCGGTGCCGCGCCGCCGAGCGCGTGGGCAGATGCATCACCTTCACGCCGAAGATGCGCTTGCCCACGCTCTGGCCCTGGAGCATCCCGTCCGCCAGCAGCAGGAACAGCAGCGCCACCACCGCGCCCGCCGCGCCTCCCACGACGTACAGGCCCCACGCCACCGACACGTCCACCGCCCGCGCGCCGCCGCGCAGCCAGAGCGAAGCCTTGGGATAGGGCGATTCGGGTTTCGCGTCTCCGGACACCAACCGCAAGGCGCGGCCACCCCCTTGCCGGCTTGCCGCCATGAACACGCGGCTTCGCGGGGTGCTCACTCCTCCGGCTCCAGCGTGAGTCCTTCCTCGCGCGGCTCGGGCTCATCCAGCCCCGCCAGACGCGCCAGACGTTCGTGGGCGCTCAAAGGAGAAATCATGGGCGCGGCCCACTCGACGTGCTCGCGCGTGTACTCGGCCGCGAGCGCCGCGGTGGGACTGCCCGTCTCCGACATCCGCATCAGCCGCCCCCGCGCCGCGTCTTCATCATGCCTGGCGGGGCTGCCCTGGCGCGTGAAGAGGACGAAGGCCATGGCCGGGCGCTTGGAGGACTCGCGCATCGCGAACTGGATGCCGTCGAGGTTCCAGCCCTGGGCCGCCCACTCGTTGAGGGTCCGCTCCAGGGAGCCCTCGTCCACCGTGGACAGCTCGACCACTTTGTACTGCAAGGGTCCTGGGGGGGTGACACGGGCCGCGCGACCGGCGCCGGGCCGCTTCTTCGCGGTGGACCGGCGTTGGGGCGGGGGCTTCTGGGACTTTCGTCCAGGCCGCTTTTTGGTTGGCATCGTGCGACGCACATTTGGACGCAACGCGCGCGGCGGATCAAGACTCAACCCGCCGCGGGTCCGCCCGGCTGTTGCCTACAGGAGCTTCGCCGCCTCCAGGGCGTGGTAGGTGATGATGAGGTCGGAGCCGGCGCGCTTCATGGACGTGAGCGTCTCCAGCATCACCCGCTCGTAGTCGATCCACCCGTTCTGCCCGGCGGCCTTGAGCATCGAGTACTCGCCGGACACGTTGTAGGAGACGACGGGCAGCTCCCAGCGCTCGCGCACGGCGCGGATGACGTCCAGGTAGGCCAGCGCGGGCTTGACCATGATCATGTCCGCGCCCTCTTCCACGTCCAGGGCCACTTCCTTGAGGGCCTCGCGGACGTTGCCGGGGTCCATCTGGTAGCCCCGGCGGTCACCGGAGGTGGGCGTGTTCTGGGCGGCCTCGCGGAACGGCCCGTAGTAGCCGGACGCGAACTTGGCCGAGTACGCCATGATGGGCAGCTCGCCGAAGCCCGTCTCGTCCAGGGCGGCGCGGATGGCGGCCACGCGGCCATCCATCATGTCCGACGGAGCGATGATGTCCGCGCCCGCCTTGGCGCAGCTCACGGACATCTTCGCCAGCAGCGGCAGCGTGGCGTCATTGACGACATGGCCGCCTTCCAGCACGCCGCAGTGGCCGTGGTCGGTGAACTCGCACAGGCAGATGTCGACGATGACCTGGAGGTCCGGCTCGGCCGCCTTGATCTCCTGGATGGCGCGCTGGACGATGCCGTCGTCGGCGTAGGCCTGGGTGCCGCGGGCGTCCTTGTGGTTGGGGATGCCGAACAGGAGGACGGCGGGCACGCCCAGCTTCCGGGCGTGCCTGGCCTCGGCGACGACGTGCTCCAACGACAGGTTGAAGATCCCCGGCATGGAGACGATGGGACGGCGCACGTCTCGGCCTTCCACGACGAAGAGGGGGTAGATGAAGTCGCCCGGGTCGAGGCGCGTCTCGCGCACCATGTCACGCAGGACGGCGTTGCGGCGCAGGCGGCGGGGTCGGTGGATGGGATAGGCCATGGCGGTCGCCGGTATAAACCGGCGGCGCCGCGCCTTCATCGTTTTGGGGCCCCAGCCCGCCTGCTCAGCCTGCGACGAGCCTCCAGCTCTTCTGATGGTTCCGAGCCTCCCGGGCGTGCCGCAGGGCGCGGCGCTCGGCGATGTCCGCTTCGTGCAGGGCGCGGGCGTAGCGCACGCGTGCCGCCTCCGTCCCGGTCGCCAGGTCCTTGTCGGCCTGCTCCAGCTCGCGGCGGGCATCCAGCAGCTGCTGTGCGATGCGGTCCTCGTACGTCATGTCCGATGCTCCTCGTGGCTTGAGTGTGCCGCCGGCCGATGCATGGGCCGGACCGTGGAGCTCCAAAGAATCTGCAAGCCGCCAAGTCCCCGGAACAACGAGCTACCGCGGCGCGGCAGGCACCGCAGGCGTGCGAAGCGGCTTTCCCACGGGCGCGAACGGAGCGCCGCAGGGCGCGGCCAGGAGACCGTTCCGCCCGTCCGGACGACCGTCCGGCAACCTGACGCAATGGATGGACCGTCCAGTCGTCTACAGTCCCGACCGTGACAAGCCAGGCACCCGCCATCGAAGTGAGGGGATTGAGGAAGACGTACCACCGGGCCTTCCGGAAGGGAGGCAACGATGCCCTCCGAGGCATGGACCTGACGGTGCCGGAAGGAAGCGCCTTCGGCCTCATCGGCCCCAACGGTGCGGGCAAGACGACCTTCATCAAGAGCATCCTCGGCATCGTCCAGCCCACGGAGGGGTCCATCCGGGTGCTGGGGGGCTCGCCCGAGGATCCGCGCATCCGCGCCCGCATCGGCTACCTGCCCGAGCGCCTGCACCTGCCCGGCACCTGGACGGCGCCCGCCTTCCTGGCGACGGTGACGCGGTTGAAGGGCCTCCCCGTGGACCCGGCGGTGAACCTGCGCCTCCTGGAGCGCGTGGGCCTGTCGGACGCGGTGGGCCGGCGCATTGGCGGGTACTCCAAGGGCATGCGTCAGCGGCTGGGCCTGGCCGCGGCGCTGGTGGGCACCCCTTCCCTGCTGGTGCTGGACGAGCCCACGGACGGAATCGACCCCATGGGGCGGATGGAGGTGCGGCGCATCCTCCAGGACGAGGTGCAGCGAGGCACGACACTGTTCCTCAACTCCCACCTGCTGGCGGAGACCGAGCGCGTCTGTGACCGCGTCGCCATCCTCGCGGGAGGCCGCGTGGTGCGCGAGGGCCGGCTGGAGGACCTGGCGCGCGGCGGCGTGCGGTGGCTGGTGCGCTTCGCCCCGGGTGCCAACACGGAGGCCCTGGTGACTGCAGGCTTCGTCCGAGGCGTCGCGGAGGGACACTACGTCGTCGAGGCGGAGGACCCGGCGGCGCTCAACCGGGCATTGGACCGGGCGCGCGCGGCGGGGGCATTGATGGTGGAGCTGCGGCGTGACGGAACGGACTTGGAGTCGGTGCTGATGGGAACTGTGGAGGCCGCGGCGTGAAGCCCGTCCTGGGAATCGCGGGCTACGTGCTCCGTGAGGCGATGTCGCGCAAGTTCATCCTGGCGTTCATGGTGGGCATCACCCTGGTGCTGACCGTGGTGGCGCTGAGCTTGCGCATCGAAGTGGTGGACGGAGCGCTCGCGGCGTCTCGGCTGTTCGGCGAGGAGCTTCGCTCGAGCATCCGCTCCGTCGACGTGGCCCTGCGGCCCGTGTACCAGGCCGCGGCGTTCCTGGTGTTCTACGGCGGCATCCTATTCGGCATCGTCGCGTGCTCGGACTTCGCGCCGTCGCTGATGTCACCCGGGCGCATCGAGCACCTGCTGGCGCTGCCCATCCAGCGCTGGCACCTGCTGGCGGGGACCTTCCTGGGCGTGATGGTGCTGGCGCTGGGCGGGACGCTGTATGGGACGACGGGGCTGGTGCTCATCTTCGGCGTGAAGGCGGGGTACTGGACGGCGGGGCCGCTCATCGCCGGATTGCTGGCGTGCGTGGGCTTCGCGGCGGTGTACGCGGTGATGCTGACGGCGGCGACGCTGGTGCGCAGCGCGGCGCTGTGCGCGGCCTCCGGCTTCGTCTTCCTGGTGGGAGGAATCATCGCGGGCTACCGGCAGCAGATGACGCCCTTCTTCGAGGAAGGATTTGGACGTGAAGCCTTCCGGGCGGTGACGCTGGTGTTGCCTCGGCTGTCCGCGCTGGCCGTGGCCGCGGGAGACATCGCCGCGTCCACGCCGCTGGAGGTGCGCTCGCTGGGCTTGCTGTTGCTCGGTGTGCTGGTGTTTGGATTCGGAGCCTTGGCGGTGGGGTTCTGGCGCTTCGAGGGAAAGGATTACTGACATGGACAACCGTGGACGCCGCCGGGTGTGGCTCGTCGTGGCGGCGATGCTGTTCGTGGTGGCCGCGGTGTTGATGTTCACCGGGCAGGGTGAAGAGCCCGCCATGGAGACGCCGAAGGTGGAATTCCCCCGGCGGATGCGGGCCCCCGAGCGGGAGCGCGCGGAGCGGCGCCGGACGCATGTCCTTCCCGTGCAGGTGGACGCGGGCACGCAGGAGCGCGCGCGTCCCAGAGACCCCTTGCTGGCCGCCCTGCCCCGCGGCGAGGGCAAGACGGCGGTGGTCATCGAGGCGAACGCGCTGCGGCACTCGCCCATTGGTGAGCTGCTGCTGGACTGCCTGATGCGGGATGGCGGGAAGCGGCTGCAGGAGCTGCGGAACCTTAGTGGCGTGGACCCGCTCCAGGACCTGGACCGCCTGGTCATCACCGATGAAGGGATGATGCTGTCGGGCAACTTCGGCAACGCGAAGTTCAAGGAGCTGCTGGGTGAGCGCGTGTCCATGGACTACGGCGAAGGCGCCCGGGTGTACGAGCCGGGCGACATGACGGTGACGCGGCCGGATGGGACCACGGCGCGTGGCCGGAGCGAGGCCGCGGTGGCGACGTGGAACAACGAGCTGCTGGTGATTGGCAAGTCGCCGGACGAGGTGAAGGCGGTGGTGGACCGGGTGGAAGGACGTGGTCCGGACGAGCCCCCCGCCATCTCCGAGGGCAGCACCTACGGGGAGATGTATGGCGTGCTGTCCGTGGACCAGCTCGCGCGGCTGTTGCCCAAGGAGCAGGCGGAGCTGGCGGACCGCATCCGCCGGGTGGCCCAGAACGTGGAGCTCCACGTGGACGCGAGCGGCGATGTGGCGATGGTCGCCGAGGTCCGCGGCGCGAATGGCGACGAAGTCACGGACCTGGGCAAGACGCTGGGCGCCGCGCTGAGCATGGCGCGCATCAAGGCGCAGGCCGAAGGCGAGAAGGACCTGGCGCAGCTGCTCGACTTCGCGCGCGTCCAGCCGGATGGAACGTCCTTCAAGCTGGAGATGGCCGTGCCGCTCGACGTCATCAAGCAGCGACTGGCGTTCTGCAAGGAAGAGCGGAGTGCGGCGGAGGCGGCTGAGCGATAGGCCGTGGGACGCCGCTTCCGCGGTACACCCGACGCTCCTTGGCGAAGCGCCGAGGGGCGTCGTCGTTCCTGGAATCAGGGCTGGAGCGACACGTCCGCGTTCTCTTGTTCGCGACGTCGCAATTCGCCCGCGGCCTTCGCCGCGGTGAAGAGCGCGGTGACGATGTAGGCTCGGACGATGAGAGCGAAGATGGGGAAGCGCCCTCCCTCCGTGAGCGAGTTCACGGCCGAGAAGAGTCCGTCGGCGGTGAACAGGATGCCTGCGAGAATGGGCGCCACGCGGGTGCCGCGATGGGTGAAGAAGCCCAAAACCGCGATTGGCAAGCTGAAGAGGATGGAGCCCAGCCCCATCCCCGCCGCCCCCAGGATGTCACTCTGACCCACCATGGCGACGACACCGAGCAAGGTGTTCAGGCCCGCCAGGAAATAGAGCAGGTTCGCCGCGCGCTTGACCTGCTGCGCCGGGTCCGTGTCCGTTCCGGGAACAGCCTCCCCGTCGCGCACCACCGCCAGGCCCGTGCGGAAAAAGCCACTCTGGAGCAGGACGTTCAGCGTGCTTCCGTCGGGGAGTTTGAAGAACACCCCTCGCCTGAGCTCGGACGCCCCGCCGTCCAGCGTTCCCACGACCTTTCCATCCAGGGTGACGGTGAACCGCTTCCATCCCCATCCCCATGACAACTCCAAGCGAGGCGGCCCCCCCGCCTCCAGCGCCAGCTTCTTCGACCCCACGTGAACCCCTCATTCGACCCGGACCGGGTCAGGGGGCGAAACTAGCTGTCCGGTGGACACCATTGCAAAGCCACGAGCGACCTTGGGCAGCGCCGTGACGAAGCCAGGCGGCCCGCTCAGCTCCTCAAGGCCACCCCGAAGCCGATGATGACCAGCATGGCCATGTGGAACCAGCCGACGTTGCGCGCAAGGACGGCCCAGCCTTCCCCTGCGCCGGGGGCAGTGCCGCGCCGGATGGCCGCCAGCTCCTGGTAGCCCAGCACGAGTCCCACGAGCCCCGGAACGAACCCGATGAACCCCACCGTGGCGAAGATGAGCGCCAGCGTGGCGCGTTTGGAGGGTTTCTCTCCTAGGGCGACGGTGTGGCAGTGGAGGCAGAGCATGCGCCCCACCTGCCACCTGCGGCAGCCTTCACACAAGAAGGTGCCGCAGCGGCTGCACGTCCCCTCCGCGGGCCGCTCGGGATGAAGGGGGCACAGCGCGACCGTCGCATCCATGCCCGTTCTCTATCACGCCCCGGGGCGTGTCACGCCAGAGACAGTCCTCGCGGCCGGCTTCCCCTGAAGAAATACACCCTACAACGACAGGCACGAATAGGACGGGCCCTCGCCAGGGCTATGTCGCGACATCCAATCCCCTCCCCTGGCGCGCCCCGGCCGATTGTTTGATATATCGTTGTGCGCTGCCGCTCTCAATTCCATGCGAGCACAGCCTCCTCAAGGGAGAATCCACATGCGCATCGTTTCGAAAGGGGCCCGTGGCCTTTCCGCACTGTTTGGCGCGGCGGCCCTGGCATCCATCGGTTGTGGTGATGTCCCGGACGCGTCGGAGGGCTCCCAGGCCGAGCTCCTGCAGACAAGCGCTTCTCTGGATTGCCTCTCCTCGATCAAACCGGAGCGAGAGCTGCTCATCCAGGATGCGACCGTGCTGAATGACCCGGTGCGTACGGCCTGGTCCGGAGCGATGCCCGAGGTGCGCGGGGCCGCGGACGGCGCGTGGAGCTTCGGCCGACGACTGGCGGAGATGAGCGGCGACGTCGCTCCCTCCGAGTTCGTCCGCGACGGGCTCCGGCGGGCTGCGGAACAGGACGCGGTCGCACGCGCGCTCGTGCCCCAGCTCCTCGAAGCGTGGCCAAGACTCGCGGATGGCACCCTGGACATGACGAAGGCGCCGCTGCGGCTGAAGGCCATCGTCAACCACGTGGACACCCACAATTCGGACCGGCACAGCGCTGGCGAGGGCCACCTGGTCTTCGATGCAATCGATGCGGACGGCAAGCCGCTGCCCCTCACCGCCACCCTCGTGTACGACCTGCCGGCATCCAAGCCCTCGGACGCGCTCCACTGGGCCCGGCAATGGCATGCACTCGCCACGCAGACTCCGGGTACGGAGGCATTCAACACCACCCTCCAGGCCGTCACCGACCGATTCACCGCCGCCCCAGGCCGGCTCCAGGTGAGCACGACGGAATCGGTCCCCGACTCAGCGCGCTCGAAATCCACCGACGCGCGGCGCCTCGCGAAGGACTTCGGAAACCTGCTGTGTACCGATAGCGCAGCCCCTACCGTGACGCTCCTCTCGCCGAGCCCGGGCAGTGCCGTGCGCGGCACCATCACCCTGACGGCGAGCGCCTACGATGACGTCGGCGTCACGCGCGTGGACTTCTTCTCAGGGTCCACCCTCATCGCCTCCGACACCCAGCCCCCTTTCATCGTGGACTGGGACACGACAACGTCCCCCTCCGGCACCCGGGCGCTGACAGCCCAGGCCTTCGACGCGGACGGCAACATGGGCATCTCCGACCCGGTGAGCGTCATGGTGGACAACTTCGCTCCCATCATTCTTTCGGGCACGCCCCAGTACAACCCGCAGACCCTGAACTATGTGCGCGGCAACATCACCGTGGGCTGGACCGTGACGGACCAGTCTCTCTCAGGCGTGGTCCTGGCCGAGTTCTTCCAGGAGGGGTACCTCAAGGGCTCGCTGACGAGCCCCAGCACCTTTGGGTACACCTTCGCGTGGGACACGCGGGTGCTGGCCAATCGCTCCTACAGCCTGACCCTGCGCGCGACTGACAGGGCAGGCAATGTCGGGATGCACACCCGTTCGCTGATCGTCGACAACGCGCCGCCCACGTCCGTCCTGACCGCACCGGCCAACGGAGACGTCGTCAGCGGTGTCGTCACGCTGGCTGCCAATGCGAGTGACAGCCAATCGCTCTACTACGTCGCCTTCGAGATCGACGGTGTCATCCAGACACCCTATTCGACCACCGCGCCCTTCACCCGGACGTGGGACACGACGGGCAAGTCCGGCACGCACGTCATTGTCGCCATCGCGTATGACCGCGCGGGCAACAGCCAACGCAGCAACGCCGTGACGGTCACCGTTCCGTGAGCCACAGGCGGGCACTGACGCCTCGGTAGCCCCCGGGTCTCACCTTGTCCGGGTGCCCCGTCGAAAGGCCGCGCCAGACCTGCTGGCGCGGACCCTCTTCGTAACCGTCCGGCGAATGACGTGGCGTGAGCTGTTGAAGACGGTTGGGTGCCGTGCTCGGCGAGCGTTGCAACACGACTGGGCGAGAAGGCATGGTCCGGCGTGAGCTTCCGGGGTTCAAGCGTTCGACGCGGTCGGCTCAGGCGGTGCGCGGCGCCAGGGTGCGGCTGCGCTCCGACATCGCCGTCTCGCCCAGCGCCGTGGTGTCTCCGGTCTTCACCTGCCGCACTGAGTGAAAGAGGGTGCCGCGATGCTTCCGGCGCGGGGGAAGAATACGGATGCTGCCAGGTGGGGCGCTTGGGCGACGCCCGCTGCCAAGCCCAGGCAGGTCTGAGCCCGTTTTGCAGGGACTGCTTGCTATCCCACCTGCCGTCCGTGCCAGTCTGGCCGGATGAACCGCGTCCTTCTGCTGGCCGGACTGTTGAGCCTCGTTGCGTGTAAGGGCTCTGTCGAGCCCAACACCGACCCCGGAGGCCCTAACAACCCAGGGGGGCCCGGTGAGCCCGGGGAGAACCGGGGCGCCGCGTGCGTGGTGCAGTCGGTGCTCACGGAGCGCTGCGCCAGCTGCCACGGCGCGATGCCGACCCAGGGGGCGACGATGCCGCTGCGCACCCTGCACGACATGCGGGTGAGCTCGGCAATGGATGGGAGGCTCAACAACGCCCAGCGCGCGCTCACCCGCATGCGCGACGACGCGTCTCCGATGCCGCCGGCCCCGCATGCGCGCGCGAGCGCAGCCGAGCTCGCCGCGCTGGAGACCTGGATCGCGGAGGGGATGCCCCTCTGCAGTGGCACGGGCGGCCCGCCTGTCACCGTGGTGCCCGAGCCCAACCTGCTCGATCAGGCTGCGCTCTTCAGCTGCACCGAAGGCGTGCGCTCGGATGCGCCGACGCGCATCCGCCGCATGAACCGGCGCGAGTTCACCCGCAACGTCGGTGGCTCGGTCGAGCGCAGTTGGACCGGGTTCAGCTTCTACGACAACCCGCTCGATCCCAGCGCCATCGAGCAATACAGCTCCTGGGCTACGGACGAGACGCTGGACGAGGCCACGGTGGAGCTCTTCCTGCCGGTGGTCGGCGCGGCCGCCTCGCCGTGGACGATGAACTACCCGGATGGCAACCGGATGGAGCGTGTCTACACCGACAGACGCTTCAGCTGCATGTTCAACGACGCGAACCCGAGCGACACCTGCAAGCGCTTCCACCTGGGCCAGATGCTCGAGTTCGGCGTCTTCTTCCGCCCGCCCACCGAGGATGAGCTCACCCGCCTCACCGCCTTCGCGACCGAGGTCATCGCGCAGGAGCCGAGCTACTCCCCGCGAAACCGCGCGGACTCCATCACGCGGATCTCCAACGCCGCGTGGATGATGACCGGCGCCATGTTCCGCCGCGAGATGGGCGGCGAGCCGGCCGACGGTCGCGTGGAGCTGACCAGCCTCGAGCTGGGCTCGCAGCTGGCCTACGCGCTGGCGGGGCGCGCGCCCTCGGCCACGCCGAGCTTCGTGTGGCCCTACTACTCCGCGCCCCTCGAGGGGCATCTGGCGGACGTGGCCACCGCCGCGAAGGATGGATCGCTCACGCAGGATGCGACGACCACCGCCCTGATCGAGAAGTACCTGGGCGGCGTCGACGCCCACCAGAACGGGACACCGCGCTTCGATCTGGTGCAGGACTACAACGAGGAGCAGCGCTCCAAGCGCGGGCAGTACTGGCTGGGTGACGGCGTCGCGGGCTTCTTCCGCGAGTGGCTCGGCTACGGGCACGTGGCCGCGGTGTTCAAGGAGTCCCCGGCGGCGACCTCGCGCTTCGAGCTCGAGGGGCTCGGCGACATCAGCGCGATCTCGTACGAGAACCTGCTCACCAACTTCCATCCGCTGGAGCCGACCTTCATCCAGCAGTTCGACGATCTGATCGCGCGGGTGGTCGTCGAGGATAAAGACGTGCTGGCGAACCTGCTCACCACGCGAACCTTCTACGTGCCCTCCATGCAGCACGCGGCGTACGACTCGCACAGGGGCCTCTCGCACCCCTACAACGTCAGTGAGGTCCTCCCCGCGACCGTCGAGGGCCGCTGGAAGACGCTGCCTGCCACCGAGCGCGCGGGCGTGCTGACCCACCCGGTGTGGCTGGCCGCGCACGGCGGCAACTTCGAGGACGATCCGTCCATCGTCCACCGTGGCAAGTGGGTGCGCGAGAACCTCCTGTGCGGCTTCGTCCCGCCGCTCAGCAGCGTGCAGGTGGCGGCCCAGGTCGGCGCTCATGCTCCCGACAAGAATGCGCGCCGCCGCCTGCAGGAGGCGACCGCCGGAGCGCAGTGTCAGGGCTGTCACCGCCTGATGGAGCCGCTCGGCCTGCCCTTCGAGATCTACAACCACGCGGGCTTCCTGCGCGCGCGGGATCACTCGACCAGCGGAGGCTGGACCACGCCGGACGGAAGCTCGACGCTCACGTCGATGCCGGACCCCGCGCTGGACGGCCCGGTGCGCGACGCGGTGGAGTTGAGCGAGCGCCTGGCGGCCTCGCGGCACGTGAAACGCTGCTTCCTGCGACAGGCCTTCCGCTACTTCATGGGCCGCCCGGAGAATCCGAGCGACGCCTGTACGCTGACGCAGATGGAACAGGCCTATGACCAGAACAACGGCTCGTTCTCCAAGATGCTGACCACGCTGATGACCAGCGACACCTGGAAGACGCGGCGTGTGCCGCAGGCTGGAGAGTGACTGCCATGTTCTCGCGACGAACCGTCCTGAAGGGCATGGCCGCCGGCCTCTTCGCGCCCTACTTCCACGACGTCTACGCCCAGTCGTCAGCGTTGCCGGCGCGCCTGGTGCTGGTCCTCGAGTGCAATGGTGTCTACCCCCGCGCGCTCCTGAGCACGGGCACCCGCGCGGCGCTGGGGGGGCGCGCCAACACCTCCGACCGCATCTTCTGGGACGCGTACAAGGACACGCCGATGGTGCGCGAGGGCGACGATCTCGCCAGCGCGATCAGTCTCGGGCCGCTGGCGGCGTCTTCCGGCAACATCGACCTGGTGAACCGCTCCGCCGTGCTGCTGGGGCTCTCGAACCTCATCGCGGGTGGCGGGCACTCCAGCGGGACGGGCGGGCTGAGCTGCGCGGTGAACGGCGCGGGCGCGACCTTCGACGCGGTGATCGCACCTCGCCTGCGCCGGGGTGCACCGTTCGACGTGCTGCGCCTGGGCACCAGCTCCGCGCGCGTGTCGATCGTGTACGAGACCTGCGCGCTCGGACCCCGCAAGCCCGCGGGCATCATCGTCAACCCGTCGCTCGCGTTCGACAGCACCTTCGGCTCGCTGCTCGGCGGCTCGACGAACGGGCGCGATCGCAAGATGCTCTTCGACTTCGCGCTGGCCGACTCGCGGAAGGCACTGGCGGAGTTCAGCGGCAACTCCAACGAGCGGCTGAAACTGGAGCGCTACGTCTCCTCGCTCGAGTCGCTGCGCACGCGGGAGGATCAGCTCGAAGGCATGGCGGACCGCGTGCGGCCCTACCTGCCACTGGCGCCGAAGGACAACCCGCTCATCACCGGCGCGGGCTCACCGCCCGACTCGCTGAAGTGGTTCGAGGCGCAGTTCCAGATCGCCACGGCGTCCCTCCTGGGCGGGCTGACGAACACGGTGGTGCTGGCGACGGGTACCTCGGGCTTCGACGTGGCCTACGGCCCGGACGTGACCGACATCCCGCGACACAGCCTGCAGCACGGCCTGGATGCGGGGCAGAACTGGGATCGCGTCGCCGAGGTCACCCGCCGTCACGTGCAACTGGTGGCGAACCTGGCGAGGACGCTGGCCGCCACGCCCGAGGTCGGCGCGAGCGGCTCGATGTTGGATCACACCGCGATCGTCTTCATGTCCGACAACGGCGAGCAGCACCACTCGACCTCGCGTGAGTGGCCGAAGCTCGTGGTGGGCGGCAACGCGCTGGGCCTGAAGACCGACGGACGCACGGTCGTGTACCCGAAGTACGACGCGGCCCGGAACCGGCAGGTCTCGAACCTCTTCAACACGCTCGGCCACGCGTTCGGAGACGCGGACTTCAACACCTTCGGGCAGGAGGGCAGCACGCGCATCGCGCCGGGACCGCTGAGCGAGTTGTATGGCTGAGCCGTAAGCGCGGGCTGGGCGGGTTCCACGTCATTTGGGCAGGCATGTCTCGCTGGTGCCACCCCTGTAAGCTGCCCCGGGACACGCTGCGACAGCGCTGCGGGGCATCATCGGCGCGCGCGGAGGCCATCTCCCGCGAGATGCTCCGGGGCGCCCTCCCGGAGAGCACCGCCGCCGCGACGCTGGCCTCGCTCATCGTCTCCTGGCTGTCCTCGAAGAAGTAGCGCGAGGACGCGCGCGTGCATCATCGCCGCCGATGTGATGCAGTCGCGCGGTGCTCGAAAGCGTCACCATTGACCAGCTCCGCACGCTCCGCGCGGTGGCCGAGGAGGGCAGCTTCTCCGCGGCGGCCCGGAAGCTCGGTCAGGGGCAGCCCGCCGTCAGTCAGGCCATGCAGCGGCTGGAGAAGCAGCTCGGCCTGCGGCTCTTCGACCGGAGCGGGCGCGTCCCGCGCTTGACGGCGAAGGGAGAAGCCGTCGTCGCGGCGGCGCAGCGACTCCACGAGGACATCGCCTCGTTCCAGGCGGTGGTCGGCCGGCTCAAGAGCGGCGAGGAGACGAAGCTGTCGCTGGTGGTGGACGCCATGTTCCCCACCGACGCACTGCTCGACTTCGTGCGGGAGCTGGCGCGCACGCACCCGGGCGTGGAGCTGGCGCTGGAGGTGGAGCTGCTGTCCGCGGTGACGGAGCGCGTGCGCGAGCGGCGCGCGACGCTGGGCATCGCCGGCGCGGACCTGGACCTCACCGGCCTGGAGCAGCGCCCCATCGCGCTCCTCAAGATGATTCCCGTCGCCGCGCCCTCGCATCCGCTCGCGGCGGTGAAGGGCGTCCTCACGGAGACGCACCTCGCCTCCGCCATCCAAATCGTCCTGAGCGAGCGGCTGCCGGAGGGTAAGACGGGCACGGCGGACCGGGGCGTCATCGGCTCGCGCCTCTGGCGTGTCGCGGACCTGATGACCAAGCACTCACTCCTCATCGGCGGCATCGGCTGGGGCCTCGAGCCCGAGCACCTCGTCCGCGACGACCTCGCCGCCGGACGGCTGGTGGCGCTGCGCCTGGCGGCCTGGGAGGGCGGTCCCCCACCCCAGCGCCCGCTCGCCCTGGTGCGCCGCAAGGGCACGCCGCTGGGCCCGGTGGCGACGTGGGCCTCGAACCGGCTCACCTCGCTGTGCCAGCTCGCGCTCAAGGGCGCGGACCATCACACGACGTGATGAAAAGCATCACGACCTGGAGCGATTTACAGACGGGGCTCGGCTCTTAGGTTTGGAACCATGAGCACCACGACCCAAGTCAGCGTTCCCACTTCTCCTCGAACCACTTCCCGCCCCCGCACCCTGGAGAGTGTCCATGGTGGCGGCCAGCTGCACTGGGTGGGTGACGGCTTCCGCGTCCACACCCTCGTGCCGAGCGGCGGCCTGCGCCAGGAGCGGACCAGTCCGTTCCTGCTGCTCGACTACCATCCGCCCCATGACTACCCCGCGCTGGCGAAGGGCCAGCGGGGCGTCGGCTGGCATCCGCACCGTGGCTTCGAGACGGTGACGCTCGCGTTCGAGGGTCACGTCGCGCACCGCGACAACGCAGGCAACTCCGGCGTCATCGGTCCCGGGGACGTACAGTGGATGACGGCGGCGTCCGGCATCCTCCACGAGGAGTACCACGAGCACGACTTCTCCCGGCGCGGGGGCACGTTCCACATGCTCCAGCTCTGGGTGAACCTGCCTCGCCAGCACAAGATGTCCGCTCCGGGCTACCAGCCCATCACGAAGGAGCAGATTCCGGTGGTCCCCGTTCAAGGAGGCGGGGAGGCCACGGAGCACAGCCGGGTGCGCATCATCGCCGGGAGCTACGGTGACGCGAAGGGTCCCGCCAGGACCTTCACGCCCATCTCCATGCTCGACGTGAAGGTGCGCGCGGGCGAGGACTTCCACCTGTCGCTGCCCTCGAACCACAACGCCCTGGTGCTCGTCGCCAACGGCCGCGTGACGGTGGGCGCGGAGAGCATCCGGAGCGGTGAGCTCGCGGTGTTCGCCAACGACGGGGAGACCCTCTCCCTCCGGGCCGACGAGGACACGCACTTCATCGTCCTCGCGGGCGAGCCCATCCACGAGCCCATCGCCCACACCGGGCCGTTCGTGATGAACAACCACCGGGAGATCATCCAGGCCATCGACGACTTCGAGTCGGGCGCCTTCGGTGGGATTCCTGAGTAACGGGGCGCGCGGCGGCTGACGTCGCGCAAGGGGTGCTGACGCCTCCGGGACACACCGTCCCGGGGGCGTCAACGTATCGGCGGGAGAGAAGCCCTGTTGAGGTGAGGGCTGGAGCGGAGGGGCCGAGGAGGGTCGGTAGACAGAAGCCTCCAGGAGCGAGCCGAGGGGGCATCGCCGTTTCTCCCCAGAAGATCCGGGCGTTTCGCGCGCCGAGCGCGTAAGGGCGGTGCTCTCGCGTGTGCTCGCAGAAAGCGCCGAGCGACCTCGCTGAGCGCCGCGTGAGACAGCACTCCCGCTCTCTCTCCTGGCCCGTGGGGAGAGAAGCCGAGAGGCGTTTAGCTGTGTACCCGGCGCTCAACAGTCGGCCCCGTTGGTCAACAGCTTCGGCGTCTGCGACGGGGCCGAGCTGTTGATCATCGGGGCGGGCGTTCGCGAGGAGGAGATGAACGGCCCAAGCTCGGCTCCCGACGACGCGCTGGCCCGCGAGCTGGGCGCGATGGGGCTGCTCTGCTCTGAGTCAGCGCGCGCGCCGGTAGTGCATGGCGACCGCGCCGCAGCGGAGCGGCTTCGCCGAGACCAGCTCGAGCCGTCGCGTGCTGGGCAGCCCGCTCTGGTACAGGGTCGGGCCGTGGCCGGCGATCCTGGGGTGGACGAGGAACTTGTACTCGTCGATCAGATCCAGCCGGTCCAGCTCGGTCGCGAGCTTGCCGCTACCGAGGAGCACGCCGGCGGGGGTCGCGTCCTTGAGCTTCTGCACGCCCGTGCGCAGGTCGCCGGCGATGTGGTGGCTGTTGGTCCACGGGAAGTCCTTTCGTGTCGACGACGCCACGTACTTCGGCTTGGCCTCCAGCTTGACCGCCCACTCGCGCATCGCCGGCGGCGCCTCCTCGTCGCCGCGGGCGACCGCCGGCCAGGAGCTCTCCATCATCTCGTAGGTGACACGGCCCCACAGCATCGCCCCGCACTCGTCCATGAGGCGGGTGAAGAAGGCGTGTGTCTCGTCATCGGCGATTCCCTCCTGGTGGTCAACGCAGCCGTCCAGGGTGACGTTGATGCTGAAGGTCAAGAGTCCCATGCGGCGGGTCTAACACTCCTGGCGATGGAACGGTCGGCCGTCGCAGAACTTGTCGCAGAGGATGTGCGCCAGGAGCGAAGGCGTCGCGAGCCTGCGTCAGAACACGCGTCATCACGTGAATGATTCGCATGACGAGCCACTGGGCCCTGGGAATGCTGCACCTCGCAGTGGGCATCATCACCTGGTTCCACGCGCGCCTACCGAGATAAGCTCCAAGCTCCGGGATGTTGGCCCCTCAATTGCTTGGGGCTGAGGCAGCCCCCCGTCTCGACACTGGAAGCCGAGCCCCCATGTGTTCCCGCCCCTTCGTCCCTGCCCTCCCGGCCGCTACCACCTCGTCTGTTCGCTCCAAGGAGGTGGCCCTGTGAGCCGCATCGCGGGATGGGTGTTGCTGGTACTGGCGCTGGTCGTGTCGTACCGCCCGGCCGAGGCCGCGCAGGCGAAGAAGACGCAAGCGCAGAAGACCCGAGTCGCGGTGCTGCGCCCGGAGGGCCGCCAGGCGGATGCGCTGCGCAGGGTGCTGACGCAGGAGTTTGGCAAGAAGGGACGCGGGCGAGAGGTGCTGCCCGCGAAGAAGGTGGATGCCCAAGTGAAGCGCATCCGCGGCGGTCCAAAGACGGATGCGCAGCGGCAGGCGCTGGCAAAGAAGCTCGGCGCGGACGTGCTGATCCTCGCCTCGGTGAAGGGGACGAAGCGCTGGGACGTGGAGGTCCGCGCCTACTCCGGCAAGGACGGCACCCTCCTCGCGGAGGAGCACTGGGACGTCCGCACGAACCGCGCCTTCCCCGACGTGCGGCGCGAACTCGAGCCCAAGCTGGGCGCGGCCCTGAAGGCGAGCCCGGAGCAGAGCCTCCCGCCTGCCGCCGTCACGCCTCCGACGCCTGTCTCCGAGCCGGAGGTCGCGCCCCCGCCCCCCATCGCGGAGGCACCTCGCCCGGCGTTGGTGAAGCCTCCTCCGCCCACCGTGAAGAAGGAGGAGCCGCTGGTGGAGCCCGAGCCGAAGGCAGCCGGCCTTCGCAACCTGGACGGCCCCATCCTGGAGGCGCTGCTGTCCGGACAGGGGATGTTCCGCCGCTTCAACTTCTCGGGCAGCAACGCCAACGCACTGCCCGACTACAGCCTCAACAGCGCCGCGGCGGCGAGCTTCTCGGTGAGCTACTTCCCGCTCTCCCACTTCACGGATGGGATGGTGCACAACCTGGGTATCGTGGCGCGGGGCTCACGCGCCCTCGGGCTGTCCACACGGCTCCCGGATGGCTCCGAGTACGGCACCACCGCGCAGTTCGTGGAGGGAGGCCTGCGCCTCCGCCTGCCGCTGCCGTGGCTGGAGGTCTCGGTGGGCGCGCTGTACGGCACCCACTCCTTCGCGGTGGAGCTCCCGCCGGAGAGCACCTTCGCCATGCCCGACGTGGACTACCGCTTCGCGCACGTGGAGCTGGGCCTGCGCAAGGCGCTCACCGAGCGATGGGCCATCGCCGCGCGCGTGGGCTACCAGCACGTGCTGAGCGGCGGCGAGCTGTCCTCGGACGACTATCTCCCGAAGCTGAGCGGCTCCGGACTCGATGGCGAGCTCGCCGTGGAGTTCGCCCTGACGCGCATTTGGGGTCTGCGGCTGGGCGGAGAGCTGCGGAGCTACTCCTTCACCGCCGACGCCGCGGAGGGAGCCCCGGTCTTCGCCGGCGGCGCCAAGGACCTGTACTTCAGCGGTCAGCTCGGCGTGTACCTCAGGCTGTAACACCACCGCATTGAGGGGGTCTGTCCCCCACGCATGTGGCGCCTCCTCCCCACTTTCCGCGAGGCCCACACGAAAGATGCAACGCGTATGCACGCGTGACACGAGTTTTTCAGTATCCGTGTCATCGGGCCATTCGACCGATGCGCGTGCGAGTCGCGGCTACATTGACAGGAACGCATCATCCATCTGATTGGTATGTCTCCCAATGATGGAGGCGCTCGTGCCGAGGATGCGGTCACAACGGTTGTCACGAGAGCCAGCGGAGCGGGGACGGTGGTGGCGCCCGGTGGTGCTCGGGCTGGTCTTGAGCGGGGCTGCTGGCTGCGAAGGAACCATCTCCAACCCGGAGGGCCCCGGTGGAGGGCCCGGCCCCGGTACGCCCCCGCCCACCGCCATCGAGAAGCCAGCCCCGTCCGTGCGAATGGCGCGCCTGACGCACGTGCAGTGGACGAACAGCGTGCAGGAGCTGCTCAGGCTGGACGCACCGCCCACCACGCTGGCGGGCACCTTCCGCGCGGACCCCGCCCAGAGCGGCTTCCTCTTCGACAACGATGCGCGCGCCCTCTCCGTCGACGAGGCCCTCTGGGGCGCCTACCAGCGCGCCGCCGCTGAACTCGCCGGCCAGGTGACGACGGACGCGACGAAGCTCGCGCGCCTTTTGCCTCCGTCGGCCGCCACCGGCGAGGAGCGCGCCCGCGCCTTCGTGGAGTCCTTCGGCCTGCGCGCGCATCGGCGCCCGCTGACGTCCGAAGAGGTGGAGAGCTACCTCGGGCTGTACCGCAAGGGGCCCCAGGCCTACGCGGACATGTCGGACTTCGAGGGTGGCATCCGGCTGGTGATTGAAGCCTTCCTTCAGTCGCCCCACTTCCTCTACCGCGTGGAGCGCAGCACGCAGGCCGTGCAGGACCGGGTGCCGCTCGACGACTACGAAGTGGCTTCGCGGCTGAGCTACGGCCTCTGGAGCGCCATGCCGGACGACGCCCTGTTCGCCGCCGCGAGCGAGGGCACCCTGCACTCCCGCGAGGGCGTCGCCACACAGGCACGGCGCATGCTCCAGGACGCGCGCTCGAACAAGGTGGTGGAGGCCTTCCACCGCACCCTCTTCGACGTGCCCCGCTATGCCGCCATTCGGCCCTCCCTCACGCGCTACACGCAGGTGTCCGAGCGCCTCGGGGAGTACGCGACCCAGGAGACGACCCTTTTCGTCCAGGACGTCGTCTTCTCCCGCAAGGGCGGCTACAGCGACCTGCTCACCTCGCCGGCCACCTTCGTCAACGACGAGCTGGCGCGCGTCTACGGGCTGAGTGGCACGTTCACCGCCGACTTCGTCCCCGTGACGCTGGACTCGCGCGAGCGCAAGGGCGTGCTCACCCAGGTGGGCTTCCTGGCCTCGCACGCGACGTCGGTGGACCCGGACCCCATCCACCGCGGCGTCTTCGTGTCCGAGCGCATCATCTGCCGGAAGATTGGCGCGCCGCCGGCCAACATCCCGCCGCTCCCCGCCCCCCAGGGCCGCACCAATCGTGAGGTCGTCGCCTCGCACACCGAAGCGCCAGGGACTGCGTGCGCCAGCTGCCACTCGAACCTCATCAACCCGCTCGGCTTCCCCTTCGAGAACTTCGACGCCATCGGCGGCTACCGCACCACGGACAACGGACATCCGGTGGACGCCAGCGCGTCTCCCAACATCCACGGAGAGACGGTGTCGGTGCGCGACGCGCTCGACCTGGCGGACGCACTCGCGGCCAGTGAAGCGGTGCATGCGTGCTACGCGAAGCACTGGGTGGAGTACCTCCACGGGCGCCCGTCCGCCCACGAGGATGTGACGCTGGTGGAGCGGCTCGGAAAGCTGTCGCAGGCGGGCAACCTGTCCATCGTCGACCTCGTCGTGGAGGTCGTCACCAGCGAGGGATTCGTGAATCGCCACCCGGAGGAGCTGCCATGAAGCTGAGTCGCCGGATGGTGTTGAAGGGCCTGGGCGGGACGATGCTGAGCCTGCCGCTTCTCGAGGGGCTGATGCCGAGGACCGCCCGCGCGGCGGACTCAGGGGTGCTGCCGTACGCCATCTTCTTCCGGCAGGCCAACGGCGTCGCCTCGGCTCAGACGACGTCGGAGCTCGGCGCGGAGCCGGAGCGCTTCTGGCCGCGCACCCTGGGTGCGCTCACCGCGGAGAGCATGGCCGGGCGGGCCGTGGGCGTGCTCGATGACCACCGCGCGCACCTGCTGCTGGTGCGCAACGTCAACATGAAGGACTACAACTACGGGGACGGCCACGCCCGCGGCGCCATGCAGGGGCTGACCGCGCAGGGCCCCGTGGTGGAGGGCGCGGGCGGCGGCTCCGAGTCCGCGGGCGAGTCCATCGACCACCGCATCGGCCGCGAGCTCAATCCGCAGCAGCGTGACTCGCTCGTCTTCTACGCGGGCCGGCGTGGCGGCTGGCTCGGGGGGCCCTGCCTCTCCTACCGGAGCAGCAACGTGCGCCGGGCCGCGCTGCATGACCCGTGGAATGCGTACCAGACGATGATTGGCGGCCCGGGAGGACTGACTCCCGAGGCTCGCGAGCAGCTCCTCGTCCGGCAACGCAGCGTGAACGACCTGGTGAAGGCCCAGCTCCAGGCGCTCCAGCAGCGTCCCGAGCTGAGCGCGTCCGACCATGAGCGCTTGGACCTGCACCTGTCCAACGTCCGGGACCTGGAGGTCGCCCTGAGCTGCCGCATGCGCGCGGACCAGGAGCTCATCCTCCAGCAGCAGTCGCCCGGCTATGACAGCACGGACGGCACCGAGGTGCTCGCCACCGCCAGGCTGCACATGGACATCGCCGTGATGGCGATGGCGTGCGGCACCAACCGCGCGGCCGTCATCCAGGTGGGCAATGGCAACGACGGCGACACGCGCTACCGCAACCCGGACACGGGGCAGTTGATGGAGAACTTCCATTACGTGTCCCACCGTCGCTCGTCGCACGACTCCAGCGGCGGCATCATCACGGGTTCGGACCTGCTGCACCACCACGTGGACGTGCAGTTCGCGAGCGCCTTCAAGCACCTCCTGGACCGGCTGGTGGCCTACCAGATGCCGGACGGAAAGCGACTCATCGAGCACGGCGTGGCTGTCTGGTACAACGACCTGGGCAACGGGCCGGCCCACTCGGCGCGCAATGTGCCCTTCGTTCTGGCGGGGAGCTGCAATGGCTTCTTCAAGCAGGGCGTCTACGTCGAGGCGTCCGGCGGCGGCAATCCCAACCACAACCGGATGCTGAACACGATTGGCACCGCCGTGGGGCTGAGGAACGCCGCCGGCGGGAACCTGGACGACTTCGGCGACCCGTCGCTGACCAAGGGCGTGCTCTCCGAGCTCATCGCCTGAGTGGACGATTGCGACCTGCTCCAGTGTCCTGCGCTGGAGCAGGTCGTTCAGGCAGCGTGACCACGCTGTCCGTGGAGCTGGGGCAAGCGCACCGGGACAGAGCACGGCGAAGCGTTACGAATCTTCGCATCTCAGTCATTCTTGCCCCTCATGTGCCTACCCAGAATTCGATCGCTGCGTCATGAGCGGTTCAAGGCGTTCGAGTCCTCGGAGAGAAAAGCCGGGAATGAGTTCGGGCAGGGCTTCATTCGGGGAGGTGGATGGTGCCCTCCACGCACGACAGGTCCCTCGCTCCAGGTCCTGGAGGAGCTGGGGCACTGGCGTCAGGAGGCCGCCCTTCGCGCCGGCCCTCAGGCCCCGGCGGCCCGGAGATGAGAGCGCCGACGCGACGACGCGGCTGGCTCGCCGCGCTGGAGCGCGGGCAGCGCGTGACTCACGGCCGCTCGAGCATGAACGCGGTGATGGAGTAGCGCTGGTGGCCCTGAGCGGCGGGCAGCCACTCAGTCACTCGGTGGAGCGCGCCCACGGCGCGGAAGACGAAGACCGAGTTGAAGAGGGGCGGCACGCGGATGCTGTCCCACGCGCCTTCGGGATGCGGGAAGGCGAGGACACCGCCGAAGCGCTCGTCCCAGGGGCGCGTGAAGTTGAACACCACCGCGAGCCCTTCCTCCTGCGTGTCGTGATGTGGAGGGAAGGACTCCCCCACCTCCATTCGGGAGACCTGGACCTGACGGGTCTGGAGGGGCCGGGGCCAGCCCACGAGGTCCGCGAAGAAGGCAGCGGCCTCGTCACTGCGCAGCCAGGCGCAGAAGTCGATCAGCGTGGAGGGGGGCTGGCGCGAGTCGAGCGGCGCCACGTGCAGGGGATAGGGGCCGTGGTGATGGCGCCGGAAGAGGGCCTGACGGAGGGCGGCGTGGAGGGCCTCGGCGCGCTCGGGCAGCAGCGCGTCCTGGAGGCAGACGTGGAGCACGCGACCGCCCTCTGAGAACTCGCGGCGGATGGTGGCGCGCAGGGCCTCGGATGCCACGGCGAGCCGCGTCCAGGGCCTGGCCGCGTCGAGATGCCGCGGCACCGCGCGGACGGCACCGAAGATGCCCTCGGCGAAGTCCGGGATGAAGAAGCCGCTGGGGCGCTCAGGCCTGGGCGACGAGGTAGCTGGCGAGTCGGGTGATGACTTTGCCATCGCGCGGGTCATCGAAAAAGGAGATGGCGGGGGTGGGATTGAACTCGAGGGCCACGAAGGCGCCCTCGGGAGTGCGGCGCAGGTCCACGGCGGTGAAGACCATTCCCAATGCCTTGGCGCCACGGACGCAGAGGTCCCAGGCCGCGCGAGGCAGTCGAGCGGGTCTGACCTTCTCCAGGTTCTGCCGCGCGTCGACCACGCCCTCGGTGGGAATCTGGAAGGCGGCCACGGGCTCGCCCGCAAGGACGTAGGCGCGGAACTCGTCGCCCTGAATCTGTTCCTGGAAGAGGACGGGACAGTTTCCGAGCAGGGTGAGCCGCTCGTCGGTGAGGTCGGCCTCGCTCAGCTTGCGCACCATCGCGCCGCCGCCCAGCGGCTTGTAGACGACGTTCCGGTGGCGGGCGAAGAACGCGCGCACCGCGTCCGGCGAGTGGGTGGCCAGGCTCGAAGGGACGGGGACCTTGTGGCGCGCGAGGAGCGCGAGCTGGTGGAGCTTGAGGTAGTGCAGCTCCACGGCCTCCATGGGATTGACGAAGGAGCAGCCGCGCCGATGGAGGGCGCGCACCACCGAGTGGAGGAAGGACTGGCGCTCCCGCTCGGCGAGGTATTGCTCCTGCCAGCGCGGGAAGTTGCGCTCGGTCAGGGCCTCGGCCTCTGGAACGGGGAGCGAGAGCCGCAGGTTCTTGACGTAGAAGGAGCGCAGGTCGCTGAGACACTCCTTCTCCCAGTGCACGACACCGTCCTCCCAGTCGAAGGTGACGGTGTCGGGCACCCGCTCCGTCTCCACGATGATGGCGCTCGCCCGACGACGCTCCACGGCTTCAGCCACATACCGGGTGGCGTCGTCCGTGCGCGAGCCGATGAGAACGACCTTCTTCCGAGGAGCCATGAGCGGCGGCTGACGTCCGGGGCGTCAGGTCAGCTGTTGCCCCGGAAGGGGTCGTCGGCCATGACCTTCACGAGCCCACCGTTGTTCGGAGGCGTGAACGGACCGCTGATGTCGGGCAGCGTCGGCTCATCCATCTTCACCTTCACGAGCCCACCGTTGTTCGGCGGCGTGAACGGACCGCCGATGTCGGGCAGCGTCGGCTCGTCCATCTTCACCTTCACGAGCCCACCGTTGTTCGGAGGGGTGAACGGACCGCCGATGTCGGGCAGCGTCGGCTCGTCCATCTTCACCTTCACGAGCCCACCGTTGTTCGGAGGGGTGAACGGACCGCCGATGTCGGGTAGCGACGGCTCGTCCGCCTTGACCTTCACCCGGCCGTCGAAGAACTTGGGCAGCGCCTTCTCGAGTCCCTCCGGGGCCTTGATGTTCGGAGGCGTGAGCGGGCCATCGAAGCCAGGCAGCGACGGCTCATCCGCCTTGGCCTTCACCCGGCCGTCGAAGAACTTGGGCAGCGTCTTCTCATGCCCCAGCGGGGACCCGACGAAGCGGTCCGCCAGCTCGCGGGCCTTGGGCGTCAGCTTCACTTTCTCGAAGACATCGCGCAGCTGCTCGTGCTGGTGAGGGGTGAGCGAGCTGGCATCCGCGCCCTTGAGCGCCTTCTGGAGGGTGGGCGCTCCCACCTGCTTGCCACCACGGGTGGCCTCCTTCAGTCGGGTCTCGAGCGAGGAAACGAATTGGGTCGGTGATTTGATAGGGCGCATGTGGACTCCGTTGAGAGTTATCGCCTCCCCCCATGCGGAAGTTGCTCGTTTCTATGAAGTCGAGAGGGTTTCTGGGACGAATTGAAACCCTGCCCCCCCTCGGCGACGCTGAGCCCAGAGGTCTTTGAGGATGCCGACCGTGGGCACCAGGAAGACACCCTTCTGGCGGATGAGCTCCAGGGCCGCGCGGTCCGCGTTGTGGCAATGCTCGATGGAGTCCGCGCCCGCGGCGAGTGCATTGCGGACGCCCTCGGGCGTCATCGCGTTGACGGCCACCTTGCGCTTCACCTTGTGCGCCTCGTCGATGATGACGCGCAGTTCGTCGACGGTGAGCGTGGGCGTGGCCCAGTCCGCGTAGACCTTCAGCAGGTCCGCGCCCTGCCCCAATTGCTCACGTGCGGCGGGGCGGGCCTCCTCCACCCCGCTGACGAACTGCGCTCCCGTGGGCAGGTCCTTCACGTCGGGAGAGGTGCCAACGGGTGGTAGGCGCCCACCGCCGCGATGCCACGGGTGGCCACCAGCATGCGAGGCCCCTCCACGAGCCCCTGGCGGATGGCGTCGCGCAGCGCCACGTCGGCGAAGCCGCTGCCCTCGTTCTCCACATCGCGCACGGTGGTGAAGCCGGCGCGCAGCGTGGCCCGCGCATTCGCCGCGCCCTCCAGCGCGCGGGTGGCCTGGGACTTGGTGAGCAGGGCCAGCTCGTAGCCGTTCGGCGTCTCCGACTCGCGCGCCATCAGGTGCGTGTGGCCGTCGATGAGCCCCGGCAGCACCGTGGACGTCCCCAGGTCCACCACCTCCGTACCCTCGGGGATTTGCAGCCCGGGGCCCACCTTCACGATGCGGTCACCCTCGATGAGGATGACCGGCTGGGCCACGTACTTGCCGCTCTTCACGTCGAGCATCCGCGCGGCGCGCACGGCGACGCGGCGGGCTGGGCCGTGGCGACAGCTCCCAGGACGAGGGTGAGCAGGGACAACACAGGGGCAAGCCGCTTCACGAAGCCTCCGAAGGGAATCAGGAACGCAGCGTAGCGTGCGGCGCGTTCAGGACACGACACACTCTCTCAGAACTCTGAGGGTTCAACGGCCGCGAGCCTCAGATCTTCGAGGAGCCATTCCGCTTCGGATTCGGGTAACACTTCGTGGTGCGACAGGGGCCGACTGTCTCGTGACTCCATTGGGAGGGGAAACCATGTCCTGGAAGCACCCTGGCTCACTCACGCTGCTCACGCTCTGCCTGGCCGCCTGTGGAAGCCCCACGGGCAACGAGTCTCTCGACGCCGAGGGCGCGGCACTCGACACACCTGACGTGCAGCAGCCCGCGGAAGCGGCCCCGGAGCAGCCCGAGCCCCGCGGGCCGCGCACCCTCGTGGTGCCCAAGCACTACGACACCATCCAGGCCGCCATCGACGCCGCACAGCACGGGGACACGGTGTACGTCGCGCCGGGCGTCTACTCCGAGCACGTCGTCCTCAAGAGCGGCATCCGGCTCATCGGCGCGGGCGCGCCCATCACCCTCTGGGACGGCCTGGGCGAGCCCTTCAACCTCATCGACTACTCCGGCGCCAGCGACGTGGAGATCTCCGGCTTCACCTTCCGGAACGTGGGCTCCGACACGTGGTGCACGATGACATCCGACCTGGACCGCTGGTGCGGCGGCAACTGGTACGCCTCCGCCATCTTCGCGGACGGCCATGACGCGACGACGTCCGCGCTCGTGACGAACAACATCTTCGAGGGCAACGGCACCGGGGTGCTGCTCTACTTCCACGCGCTCGCGGACGTGCGCCGCAACCTCTTCTGGAGGAATGACTACGCGCTCGCCTTCAACCACCTCCAGGACGCGGCGGTCGTCGAAGAGAACATCTTCTGGAAGAACACCTCGCTCGCCCTCGGCGTGCAGGCGGGCCAGGTCGACATCCGGCGCAACGTCTTCGCTGGCTCAGCCGTGGGCCTCAGCCACATGTACGTGCAGACGGGGGACATCCGCTGCAACGTCTTCTTCCAGAATGACCAGCACGTCGCGGAGACCCACGCCGTCCCGCCGCGCGTCGTCCTGGGTGAGAACGGCAACGTGGTGCTGGAGCCGCTCTTCAGGGACGCCGACGCGGGCGACTTCCGCCTCCGCCCCGACTCGCCGCTGAAGCTCGCCGACTGCCTGGGTGACGTCGACGTCACCTTCGAGGGCCTGGGGCTCGTGGCCCCCTGAGACGAGGACGCCGCCAGCCCCACCCGGTTGGACTCACGGGGGTGCTGGCGGCGTGCGTGGAACGGAAGCTCCGTTCCGCCTCTCAGCCGTGCGTGGCCGGCCGGGGCTCGTCGGTGCGAGGCGGGTGCGGGCCCGACTCGGCATCCGGCTTCTTCCCCAGCCTCGCTCCCACCCGCGTCTTCATCCGGTCCGCGATGACGTAGAAGGCGGGCACCACCAGCAGGCTGAGCACGGTGGACACGGACAGGCCGCCGAGCACGGCGATGGACATGGGCGCGCGCGTCTCCGAGCCCGCGCCCAGCGCCGGCACCGCAACCCGCCACCATTCCGGCTTCGACATGCACGCCAGGGTCCACGGCGCCGACTCCTCACTCAACGTCTCTCAGCACGTCCTTGGCCGGACGGATACGGATCGACCTGCTGCCAGTAGAGGTGCGGGTCCACTTGGAAACTCGCGGAGAGCAGGCTGCTCACGCGCGAGAAGATTGCGTTCATACGCCGCTCGCTGGACACCACCGGTCATTCCCTTCGAACTTCCGGCCCATTCCTCCCGTGTGCCTCCCATGCGAAATGCCACCCGGTTGAGGAGGGCGTGTGCCCATGAAAGTCGTCGTCGACCTCACCCGCTGCCAGGGGTATGCGCAGTGCGCCTTCCTTGCGCCGAGCGTGTTCAGGATGCAGAGCGGGGATGCGCTGCTGTACGACTCCAACCCCGACGACGCCCTTCGTGAGCAGATCAAGCGAGCCGCTGCGGCGTGCCCCGTCCAGGCCATCCACATTGGCGGGATGGGCACCCTGGCGGCGATGCGAAAAGAGCCTGCACAGCGACGGAAGCCCAGGGGGCCCGTGCGTCTCACCGATGCGGAAGCGGCGTTCAAGCGCGGTGGCCGCATCGTTATCGTCGGCGCATCCCTGGCCGGGTTGACTGCCGCCCTCATGCTCCGCACCCAAGGCTTTGCTGGGTCGTTGACCCTCATCGGGGATGAGGCCTGCGACCCGTACGACCGGCCGCCGCTCTCCAAGCAGGTCCTGACAGGTTGGGTGAAGGCAGACCACACCCTATTGCCTTACAGCGACGAGCTCGATGCGGACTGGCACCTGGGAGTCCGTGCCATGGGACTGGATCTGGCCAGCAGGCAGGTCCTCCTTGCTGACGGGAACAGGGTCCAGTTCGACCGGTTGCTGATTGCGACGGGGGCGCGTGCCCGGCCGTGGCCCAACGACGCGGAGGCGTCGTTGGAGGGCGTAGAGGTGGTGCGCACCCGCGACGATGCGGCCCAGTTGCAGCGCCGTCTGGCCGCCAGACCCGGCCGGGTTCTGGTCATCGGCGGCGGGTTCACCGGCTCGGAGGTCGCCTCCGCGTGCCGCGAGCTGGGTCTGCCGGTGACCGTCACGGAGCGGGGGGCCACTCCACTGGTGGGGGCGCTCGGCGGAGTTGTCGGGGCGGTCGCAGCCGCCTTGCAACGCGACCATGGCGTCGACCTGCGCTGCGGCGTCACCGTCACGCGGCTGGCGGGGGATGCAAACGGGAGGCTGCGGCGGGCCCACTTCTCCGACGGCTCGACACTGAACGTCGACGTGGCCGTGGTCGCGCTAGGGGCGATCCGCAACGTGGAGTGGCTGCGCGACTCGGGGCTGGCGGTGACTCGATGGGGGGTGGCCTGTGATGCGGCCTGCCACGCGTTCGACATCAACGGCCTGGTGACCAGGAACATCTTCGTCGCCGGGGACGTGGCCCGCGCCCCTCACCCGCTCTACGACTACCAGTTCCTGTCCCTCGAGCACTGGGGCAACGCGGTCACCCAGGCCAAAATTGCGGCCCACAACATGCTCAGCCCGGAAGCGGACCGCTGGCCACACCTGACCATCCCCACCTTCTGGTCCACGCAATTCGGCGTCAACATCAAATCGGTGGGTGTGCCGACCTTCTCGGACGCGCTCGTCATCACCCAGGGCTCACTCGCCGAGCGCCGATTCGTCGCCGTCTACGGCTACAAGGGGCGTGTCACCGCCGCGGTCGCTTTCGACCAGCCCAAATGGCTGGAGTTCTACCAGGGCTTGATCGATGCGGCCGCGCCGTTCCCGCCCGCCTTCCGCACCGTCCATCAGCCCGCCGAGATGCGGCCCGTCCCTCCCGAATTTCCGAAACGGGCCGTGTCCGACCACGAGGCCACCGTCATGGTCACCGGCCGTGAACCCTACGAGCGGCGGGTCCGGTGGGTGTACCGGCACCTTTGAGCCGAGTGTCGGCAGCCGCGTCACCCCTCCCCTCCAACGGACTCAAGGAGACCGCTTCATGGCACAGGCCAGCATCTTCGAGCAGATCCTCGACCCGGCCAACCGGGCCAACCCCTACCCGCTCTACGCCGAGTTGCGGAAGACTCCCGTGGCGCGCGAGGCCGACGGCACGTACATCGTCAGCACCTACGATGAGATTGTCGCGTTGCTCCACGACCCACGGGTCAGCTCCGACATACGCAACCTCGTCCGGCAGGCCGGTGCCACGCCCTCTCCCCAGGAGGGCCCTCCAGGGCTGCCAGAGCCCTTCATCCGGCGCGACCCTCCCGACCACGACCGGCTCCGGAAGCTGGCGATGAGGCCCTTCGGGCCGCCGCACACCCCCGGACGCATTGATGCCCTTCGTCCCTGGCTGGTCGAGACCACCACGGGCCTGCTTGACGCGCTCGCGGGCAAGAACCAGGTCGACATCGTCGGCGACGTGGCCTACCCATTCCCTGTGACTGTCATCTGCAAGCTGCTGGGAGTCCCTCGCGAGGACGAAGCGCGCTTTCACGAGTTGGCCGACGCGGGCGTCGAGACCCTTGACCCCACCACAGGGACGATCGAGCAGCGAAAGGCCAAGCGCGACCGGACGAAAGCGGAGCTGGGGCAGTACCTCGCTGCGCTCGCCGATGCCCACCTGCGCCAGCCCGGCGGCGACCTGCTCTCCGGGTTCCTGACGGATAACGGCCCCGACGGGCGGATGTCGCGGGAAGAGGTGTTGAGCACCGCCGCGTTGCTGCTCGTCGCTGGCCATGAGACCACCGTCAACCTCATCGCCAATGGCATGCTCACCCTGCTGCGCCACCCCGGCGTGTTCGAGCGGCTGCGCCGCGAGCCCGAGCTGAGCATCCCGCTGGTCGAGGAGCTGCTGCGCTATGAACCACCGGTGCAGTTCCTGCCTGACCGAGTCACTCTGGCCGACATCGACATTGCCGGCACCACCATTCCCCAGGGCTCGCCGCTCGTGCTGATGCTCGCTGCGGGCAGCCGCGACCCAGAGCGCTTCGACGACCCCGACCGCTTCATGCCCGACCGGCCCAACAACTCGCACCTGGGCTTCGGCAGTGGCATTCACTACTGCTTTGGCGCACCGCTTGCCCGGTTGGAGGCACAGATTGCCTTGACCGAACTCGCCTGCCGCCTTGAGCACCCCAGGCTCGTTGCCGACCCGCCCCCCTACCGGCCCAACCCGACCTTGCGAGGTCCCCTCCACCTCCTCGTCGAGGTCGACGGCATCCGGGCGGCGGGCGTGCGATAGCGTCTGCCCCGGCTCACTGACCAAAGGCGACGGGCTTCGTCATGTTGCACGTATGTCGCAGGAACGTGCGGAATGGGCTGGAACAGGACGGGACGAGTCGGAACGCGGCGGGATACCGACTCCTAAGCATTCCGGGCGGATACGAGGTAAGGGCGCGATTCTGCTAGAGGTTTCGCACCGCCCGGCGCGGGTTCGATTCCCGCCGCCTCCAACTCTCACCGGCGGAGGCTGGTTGCGAACAGGCTCCGGCATGAAAATCTGCGCTGGCTCCACTCAATATCTTGCCAGCCAGGGCACGCTTGAAGAGCCGTGGACGGCCGAGCAGGTGCTCCCCTGCGCCCCTGCGTCCTTCATTCACATCAACATCGCGTTCACCTCATCCGTGAACGCGTGCTCGTCATCCCCGTACAGCACCGGCGGCGGCAGCACCGTCAGGTCCGCCCTGCCCGCCTTGACGGCATGGAGCAGCACCAGCTTCGCGGGCCGGTCCGCCAAGGGATGCACGCACCGCACGGTGCGCGGCTCCATCCGGTGAAGCCTCAGCACGGACGTCAGCTCCCCGATCCGTGACACCGGATACACCATGAACAGCGCGCCGCGCGGCACCAGCAGGTGGTCCGCGGCGCACACCACGTCCTGGAGCTCACATGTCAGCTCGTGCCGGGCAATCGCCTTCTCCATGGACATGCTGCTGCGTCCGGATGCTCGCGTCCGATACGGCGGATTGCGCAGCACGTGCGCGAAGCTGCCCGTGCACCCCACCGCCACAAATCGAACCCAGCGTCTCCCCCGCCCTGGCTGGAGTTCGAGCGGAACACGCCGGGGAAGAGCCTCCGGCGGGCTTGGGCTCAGGACCCGCACGCCAGGAGGTCAGGCCTCCCGGTCCAGATAGAGCAGCCCCGCCGGTGGCAACGGTTCGACCCGCAGCGTGCTGGGTGGCAGCGTCGCCTGAGCCTCCATCACCGCGCGCACCTCCCACAGCGGCGGCGGATTGAGGGCGAAGCCCGCCTGAAACATGCCCGACTCGACGCCTTGCACCAGCGACTCCAGCCCCTGCACCGGGAACACCTGCGAGTGCCCCGGCGCCTCCGGGTCCTTGATGCCCAGCACGGTCCGCAGCACCAGCGCGTTGAGCAACGCCAGGTCCAGGCTCCGCAGCGTGGGATTGCGCGGCGCCCCCTTCAGGTGCGCCAGGTCCAACCCCTGCCGGAACCGGAGGATGCGGCCTCGGCCTCCCGGCAACACCAGCAGCACCGCGTGGTGCCCGGTGATGAGCGTGGCCAGTCGCTCTCGCGCCACCGCGAGACCGCGCGGGGTATTCAGGGGCTCATCCAGCTCGTAAACGCGCGCATACGCCGTCACCAGCGTGAGGAACGTCTCCTCCTTGAAGGTCTCCACGCCCTTGAGCGCGCGGTGGATGGGCAGCAGCTCCAGCCCCGGGTCGGACAGGGGAACGACGGCCGCCAGCGTCGGGCCGCGCTCATCCAACGCCGCCAGCGGGCGCATGGGCGCTTCATCCAGCACGGCCTGGAGCCGCTTCGACACGGGAGAAGGCTCGATGCGCCGCAGCGACAGGGTGTTCTGTCCGTAGCGCCCTTCCCACACGACGATGGCGCGCGCAGAAGCCTCCGCGAGCAGTCCGCGCAGCACGCCATGGTCATCCGCGGTCAGCGTGACAGCGGGCTCCGCTTCCCAGGCCCTGGGCCGGTACGGGTCATGCTCCAGCGAGGCGCCCGCATCCGGATTCAGGGCACATAGGAGGAAGCGCACCGGCGGGCCACCGAGCTTGCCAGCGGGTCCCTGCACCTCCACCAGGTACATCGCGGGGCGTGTGTCCCTCAGCAGCGCGCCCGAGTCCCGCAGGCGCCGCAGCTCCGCCGTGGGATTGGCCGCCTCCAGGAGGGGGCGAACGTGTGACGGCTGGGGCACCGCATTGCCACGCGGCACGTAGCCGCTGGGCTCCAGCGAGGAATCCAGCGAGCCAAGAAGGGCCGAAAATGGATTGACGCGCGCCATGTCGGGGGGAAGGTGGTGCCTCCTGCCCCGCCGTGCCATGGCGCGCGCCTGGTTGCCCTAGGCCGCGTCTACCACCAGACGTTCGTGTACGGCCGGTCCTTCTCTGAGCGGCCAGCCATCTTCAGGGCGGAGCGGTCCACGCTCTCCTCCCACAGCAGGCTCACCGTGGTGATGGCCCCCGCCGAACCGAGGAACGACAGGACGTACGGCGTGGACTGATCGAAACCACCCAGCACCAGGCCGGAGAGGAGCAGCACCACGGCGCCCACGCCGCCGCCGAAGATGTTGGCTCGGACGATTTGGGACGGCGTCGGGTTGTAACGCATGGTGGCCAGCGCCAGCGCGCCCGCGCCGATGCCCGGCGCCAGCAGCAGCGTGTCCCGCCACGTCTTGCCGGACACGGGCGTCCCGGAGAAGTGGATGATGGCCAACAGCAGCGCCGCGTAGGCCGCGCCCCAGCCCGCACCGGACGAAATCAGCAAGCCGTCGTTGAGCGGAAGCTGGCCACCGCCAATGCCCGCCGTGAGCCACGCGCCCAGCTCCGCGCCCAGGAAGGCGGACCACGTCAGGACGCCCGCGTCCTGCGTGAAGAGGTCCATCAGGCCCGCGGTGAACATGCCGCCCACCACCGAGTTGGCGATGCCGAAGGTGGCCATGGGGCGGTCCACCCAGTTGTTGAACTGCCACCACGACGAGGCACCGAAACCCAGGCCCGCGCCGATGAGCGTGCCCGCCAGCATCGCCTCACGCGAGCTCTTGTCGAAGTTGAAGTCGCTGGCGAACGCCTGCGTGAAGAAGCCACCCAGCGCGCCCAGCGTCGTGTGATGCACGATGAAGCTGAAGCTGCCCGGACCGGAGAGGAACGGGCCCTGGCGCGGCCTGCCGTCCAGCATCACCCCGGTGTCCTCCACGGGAGGCACGCCCCGCTTCGCCGTGGCCCGGTCGTCCGGCGTCAGCGGCGACTGCGGCTTCGTCCGCAGCGAGTCCGGATCCGGAGGCAGCGTGGGCGCGTCGCTCGCCGTCGCGGTGTCACCCGGGTAGCGAGCCGGGTCCTGCCCATCCGAAGGGGGATAGGCGTTCTGCGCCGGGGGGTAGCTCTGCTGCGGCTGCGCATACGGGTCTACCGGCTGCTGCTGCGGCTGCGCGTACGGGTCCGCGGGCTGCGTGGACTGCGGCGGTTGCGCATATGGATCCGCTGACGGCTGCTGCGTCTGCGGCTGCGCATACGGGTCCACCGGCTGCTGCGTCTGCGGCGGCTGCGCATACGGGTCCGCGGGCTGCGCGGACGCCGGCGGCTGCGCGTATGGGTCCGCAGGTTGCTGCGCCTGCGTCTGCGGCGGCTGCGCGTACGAGTCCGCGGGCTGCTGCGGCGCCGTCTGGCGATACGTGGGCTGCGGAGGGGCCGCATAACCCGCGGGGGCAGACGGAGGCTGCGCAGACGCCGGGGATGGATAGGTTCCGTCAGCCTGCGCCTTCGCGGGCTCCGGAAGGACCAGCGCGAGAGCGAGGGCGGTGATGGGGAGATAGCTCCAGCTTCTCAATGATGACACGCAAGGACTCCTTCGGTCCGGCCGGACGGGAGAAAACCACAACCTGTCCTCGGGTGCCGGAAATTGGAGCGCCGCCCGACCTTCCCTGTCCCCTCGTTCACAGCCACGCACTTCTTTTCCTCCGCGACGCGAATGCGGCTCGCGTATCAGTGAGGCCCCATGCCTGAAGGCTTCTCGTGGTCCGAACTCGGCGTCGATTCGGCGCGCGTCCAGGTGGTGAAGGACCTCCCCCTTCCTTCCGGCCGCCGCGACTTCGTCCTCTACTGGTGCATGGTCAACCATCGCGCCGAGCAGAACCACGCGCTGGATGCCGCCATCGGTCTGGGCAACCACCTGGGCCTTCCCGTCGTCGTCTACCAGGCCATCCGTCCGGACTACCCCCATGCCTCCGACAGGCTCCACGCCTGGGCCCTGGAGGGGATGATGGACATGGCCACCGGCTGCGCCGCGCGCGGGCTGCCCTACTGGCTGGAGCTGCCCCGGACCTCGAAGGAGCACCGTCCCCGGCTGGCCCAGCTCGGCCGGCGCGCCGCCGCCATCGTGTCGGACCTGTTCCCCACGTACATCATCCCGGGCCACCTGCGTGGCGCCGCCAAGGCCCTGGACGTGCCGCTGTTCGCCGTGGATGCGTCATGCGTGGTGCCCATGCAGCGCATCGCCACGCGACAAATTGGCGCCTATACCTTGCGGCCCAAGCTGAAGAAGCTGTGGCCGGAGTACCTGGACCGCGCCGTGCCCAACCGCGCGGTGAAGGCCGCCGCGGCCGGACGCAAGCTGGAGCCGGACTTCGCCACGTCGGACGCTCGCGAGGCCCGCGAGTCCCTGGACGCCTTCGACTTCGACCATTCGGTGGCGCCCATCCAGGAGCGCGGCGGACGCAAGGCGGGCCTCGAGGCGCTCCAGGCCTTCGTGCACCAACGGTTGGAGGGCTATGACGAAGGCCGCAACGACCCGGGCCTGGCGCGGCAGTCCAACCTGTCCCCCTTCTTCCACTGGGGCAACCTCTTCGCGGGAGAAGCCGCGCGCGCCGCCATCCGCGCACGCGGCGCGCAGGATGCTTCGGTGCAGGGCTTCCTGGAGGAGCTGCTCGTCCGCCGTGAGCTGGGCTTCAACTACTGCTTCCACACGCCGGGGCCGCAGCAGCTCTCCGTGGCCTCCCTGCCTCCGTGGGCAAAGGAGACGCTCACCCGCCACCAGAAGGACTCGCGCGAGCACCGCTATTCTTTGAAGCAATTGGAGACAGCGCGAACCGCGGACGGCTTGTGGAACGCGGCCCAGCGCGAGCTGGTGGAGCGTGGCCGCATCCACAACTACCTGCGCATGCTGTGGGGGAAGAAAATCCTGGAGTGGACGCCATCCCCCAAGGAAGCGCTGCAACGCATCGCGTTCCTCAATGACAAGTACGCGGTGGATGGCAGGGACCCCGCGAGCGTCGCCAACTTCATGTGGGTGCTGGGACTGCATGACCGCCCCTTCCAGGAGCGGCAGGTGCTGGGCAAGGTGCGGCCCATGAGCTCCCTGCGCACGGCAGCCAAGTACAACCTAGCCCCCTACCTGGAGCGCTGGGGCCGCCCAGAGGACCCACCGGTGAAGCTCAAGCGCGTTCGCAAGACGGCAGGCCCGTGAGCAAGCCTGTTGACATCCGCGCGCCCAAAAGTGACACGGCGGTTCCATTCCCGCTCGGGCACGGCTAAACGCACGAAGCGGGACACCGAGATCAGGAGCCAGCCATGGGAATGATGAAGTTCGATATCCCCCACTCCCTCCCCAAGGAGGAGGTCAAGCAGCGCGTCGATCAGCTGCTCCAGTACTGGGGCGGCAAGTACGGCGTGAAGGCGGACTGGCAGGGGGAAGGCGCGAAAATCGTCGGCAAGGTGATGGGCATCCAGATGGATGCCTCGTTCGTCATCACCGACAAGGCCGTCGAGGGTGAGGGCACCGACCCTGGCATGCTGCTGCGCGGCCAGGCCAAGAGCTACCTGCAGAAGAAGTTCGGCGCCGTGCTCGACCCGAGCAAGAGCCTGGACCAGGTGAAGAGCAGCCTGGACTGACGTGAAGCCGGGGAAGCGGCCCCTGCCTCAGCGCAGGGGCTGCTCCTCCAGCGCCGCCAGGGCGTAACGCGCCGCGCGAGAGATGGCATCCGCCGAGTCCGGCATCTCCGGGTAGTGCCCCGCGAGGGGACGCTGCGGGAAGCGAAGCTGGGCAATGGCGTTGCGGTAGCTGCGGCGGGCCGCCTCATGGTCCTGCGTGCGCTCGTGCACCTGCGCCAGCAGGTAGTGGCCAATGGCCAGCGTGGGCTCCAGGAACAGGGCCTTGGCCAGCTCGGAGCGCGCCTCGCTCAACTCCCCTGCTTGCAACGCGGCGACCCCGCCGAACACCCGCGCCTCCACGCACAGCGGCTCGCGCTGGATGGCCTGCGCGAAGGCCTCGCGCGCCTCGGGGATGCGGCCGGTGAGCGAGAACAGGTTGCCCAGCGTCAGCAGCCCATCCAAGTCACTCGGCTCGTCCGCGAGCAGCCGCTGCACGCCAGCGATGGCCGCCGAGAAATCCCCCTGCGCCATCTTCCGCACCGCCATGGCCAGCCGCTCCGCCGGAGGCAGCAGCGTGGGCCAGGCGGGCACCTCCACGGTGGCCGCGCGGGGCGTGGGGGCCACGGCCGGAAGCTCGGTGGTGATGCGCGGACGGGCGGAGTCCCCGCTCCCCACCGTGGGCAGCTCCGCGGTGACACGCGAGCGCGCGACGCTGGAAGGCAGCGGCGCGGCGATGGCCGGCAGCGGCGAGTGAGGCGACACCGCGGGCAGCCGCCCCGGCACCACGGAACGCGGACTGGAAGAGGCACCCAGCGCCGGCAGCGTCACGCTGGGCGAGCCAGGCGCCGCCACCGACGCCGCTGACACCGCGGGCAGCCGCGTCGTCAACGGGACGTCCTCGGGCTGCATCCGCTTGCGCAGGTCCGCGGTGAACGCGTCCGCGGGCACGGGCCTCCGCGCGGCGACATCGGGCTCGCCAGGATACGGGGTGATGCGCAGCGGCGGCGCCCGCATGCTCTTGTCGTTCAGCGGGCGGCGGTACACGAACGCCCCATCGACTTCGATCATCTCGAAGCGGTCGTAGACCTTGAAGAGGCTCTCCGAGTACCCCAGGAACAACAACCCACCCGGCCGCAGCGCGGCGAGGAAGCGGTCCATCAACCCGCGGATGGTGGGCAGGTCGAAGTAGATGATGACGTTGCGGCAGAGGATGAGGTCCAGCGACGACAGGGCCACCTTGTCGAAGACGGGAACCGCCAGGTTCTGTCCATCGAAGCGGATGTACTCACGCAGCGCGGGCAGCGCCTCATAGCCCTCTTCCACGGGCTTGAAGAAGCGCGTCAGCCGCGCCTGGTTGATGCTGATGGCCCGCCGCGAGGTGAAGCGCCCCTGCTTCGCGGCCTCCACCGCGGCCAGGTTGAGGTCGGTGGCCCACAGGTCCACCTCCAGCGACAGCGCGCCCAGCTCCGCCAGCACCATGGCCAGGCTGTAGGGCTCCTCCCCCGTCGCGCAGCCCGCGGACCAGATGGACACCTTGCGCATCTCGCGCCGCGAACGGGACACCAGGTCCGGCAGCACGCTCTTCTCCAGCGCGCGGAACTGCTTCGCGTCGCGGAAGAACTCCGTGTGCCCCACCGTCACCAGCGGCAACAGCGAGCGCAGCTCCTCTTCGCCACCGGCGCCCGTCAGGCGCTGGATGTAGTGCTCGGGCTCTTCCAGGCCCAGCACGGGCATCCGCGCCGACAGCGCCAGCCGGAGGCTGTGGAAGCCATCCGGCGTGATTTTCAGTCCCGCGCGCTCCAGCAGCAGCGCGGCGAGTTGCTGCAAGACTTTCTGGCTCGCCGTCAACACACATCCACCCACTGCATCAGCGCCGCGCCAATCCGGCTCAGTGGCAGCACTTCGTGCGCCGCGCCCATCAACACCGCCTCGCGCGGCATGCCCCAGACGACGCTCGACGCTTCGTCCTGGGCAATGGTCCGACCGCCGCGCTCTCGAATCTCCTTCAACCCTCGCGCCCCATCGCGCCCCATGCCCGTCAGGATGACCCCGATGCAGCGCGAGCCAAACGACTCGCCCGCGGAAGTCAGCAGCATGTCACAGGACGGCCGGAAACCGCGAAGCGCGGGGCCCGCGTCCAGCTCCAACCTGCCCTCCGGTCTGACCAAGAGGTGACTCCCCGACGGAGCGATGTACACCGTGCCCGGCGCCATGAGCACGTCATGTTCGGCCTCCAGCACGCGCAGCGCCGTTTCATTGGCCAGCCAGTGCGCCAGCCCTTCCGTGAAGCCGTCGCTGATGTGCTGGCAGTAGGCGATGGGCGCCGGGAAGGCGCGCGGAATCATCCGCAGCACCTGCGCCACCGCCTTGGGTCCGCCCAGGGACGCTGCGATGGCCACCAACGGATACGGAGGAGGCGGCTTCGCCTCACGCGCCGCTTGCGGTGGCGGCCGCGTCTGCACCTGCCGCACCGCCTTCACCTGCGCCAGCAGCACCAGCTTGCGCGACACGTGCGCCCAGAACTCGGGCCCGGGGTTCGCCGGACGCTCCAGCACGTCCAGCGCGCCCGCCACCATCGCCTGGAAGGCCTCCTGGCCGGACAACACGCCGGGGTGCAACGCCAGCACCGGCACGGGCCGCTCCACCATGACGTGCTCGATGGCGGGCAGCGCGTCCAGCGCGCTCAGGTCCACCAGCACCACGTCCGGGAAGTGCCGCTGCACGGCCACCAGGGCGCCGGCGAAGTCCACCTCCGCCGGCCCCACGGGCACCAGGGATTCCCCATCGAACAGGCCCCGGGCCGCGAGCGCACGCAGCCCCTTGCCCACCATGAGCACCCGAAACGCCATACCTGCGACTGCCGCGCCACCGACCAAGCCTGGCTCCTCAGGTCAGCCGGTCGATGGCCTGCGCGAGAACCTCCACGCCCAGCTCGCCCTTGACGAGGTACGCGTCCGCGCCGGCATCCAACCCGCGCCGCTTGTCCTCGGGCGAGGCGAGCGACGACAGGATGATGACCGGAATGCGAGCCACCGCGGGCGTCGACTTGAGCCGCCGCGCCAGCGAGAACCCGTCCAGCTTGGGCATCTGCACGTCCGTGAGGATGAGGTCGTAGGTGTTGTTCTGCACCTTCACGTAGGCCTCTTCGCCGTCCTGGGCTTCCTCCACCGAATGCCCCAGCGCCTTCACCAGCGCCCCTTCCGTGGCGCGGGCAATGGGCGAGTCGTCCACCAGCAGCACCCGGAGGCGCTTGGCGGCGGGGGCCTGGGTGACGGGGCGGGCCATCCGGCGCACCTCCGCCATGATGTCCGGGACATGGAGCAGCACGGCGATGCGCCCGTCCTCCAGCGCCGCGGTGCCGGCGATGAAGGGCGCGGCCTTGAGGAACTCGCCGCCGCAAGGCTTCACGGCCACTTCGCGCTCGTCCACGAAGCCGTCCACCACCAGCGCCGCGTGGTCCTCGCCGTGACGCACCACCACCGCGGGTGGCTTGTCGAAGCGATTGCCACCGTTGAGGCCCAACAGCGGCCCCAGCGCCACCAGCGCCGTGGGCTTGCCACGGTGCCGCACGGCCAGCGTGCCGAAGATCTCCAGCCGGTCATCCGGCTTGACGCGCATGACGGCTTCCACGTCCGCGGCGGGCATGCCGTAGACGTCGTCCCCCAGTCGCACCAGCAGCACCTTCATCAACGCCAGCGACTGCGGCAGGCGCAGGGTGATGGTGGAGCCACGGCCGATTCGGCTGCTCACGCCCACCGAGCCGCCCAGCGTCTCCACCTTGCGCTTCACCACGTCCATGCCCACGCCACGGCCAGACAGCTCGCTGACTTGGTCGCGGGTGGAGAAGCCGGGGCGGAAGATGAGCTCGATGGCCTCGCGCTCCGACAGCGCAGCGGCCTGCACCGCGTTGATGAGGCGCTTGGAGATGGCCGCCTGACGCAGCCGCTCCGGGTCGATGCCGCGGCCGTCGTCCTCCACCTCGATGTGGAGCATGTCGCCGTCCACGCGCACGCGGATGCGGATGCGGCCGTTGAGCGGCTTGCCCAGCTGCTGGCGCGTGTCCGGGGACTCCACGCCGTGGTCCACCGAGTTGCGCAGCAGGTGCACCAGCGCATCGCGCACGTCGCCCAGCATGGACCGGTCCACGCCGATGTCGGCGTTCTCGATGACCAGGTCCACTTCCTTGCCCTGCGTGCGCGACATCTCGCGAACGGCGCGCGGGAAGGCGTCGAACACGGTGGACAGCGGCACCAGCCGGGCCTCGGCCACATGGTCCGCCATCTTCGCCAGGTTGCCGTGCAGCGTGTTGATGCCGTCGTCGTTGCGGCGCACGAAGCGGAACGCGTCGTCGCGCAGCATGTGGAGGTCGCTCTCCACGCGGTCCAACTGCTCACGCACCTCGTTCGAGATGTCGATTTCTTCCGCCAGCCGGAGGAAGCGGTCCCCCAGGCGGCTGAAGCGCTCGAACAACGCCTCCGTCTCCGAGCTGCGCAGCCGGCCGCGGGCGCTCTCCACCAGCAGGTCGCCCGCGAGCAACCCCAGCGCGTCGAGCACCTCCACGTTGACGCGGATGCTCCGGTCGGCCACCGCGGACTTCGCGGCGCTCGGGGCCTCCTCGTCTCGGCCATGCGCGGCAGCCGGGTGAGGCGCGGCTGCGGCGGCGTGCGCCCCTGGCTCGGCCACGGGGACCTGCGGCAGGGGCGCTGCCACCGGAGCCTGCACCGGCGCGGGCGGCGCGGCGACGGCCGCCGGTGCCACCACGGGCACGGCGACAGGGGCCGGCGGCGGCGCGGGAGGCGGCGCCACGGGCCGTGCGCCAGCGATGGCGGGCGGCGTCTGTCCGGAGACTTCCGCGAGCATGCGGACCATCTCCTCGCTGGCCGGGTTGCCCGTGTTGGCGCCGGACAGGTCTTCGTTGAGATCGGAGAGGACGTCGCACGCCCTGAGCAGGACGTCGGTGGCCACCTCCGTGGCCGTCTTGCCCTCGCGCTCTGCGCGCAGGACGTCCTCGGCGGCGTGCGCCAGCTGCCCGATGGCGGCCAGACCCAACATGCGGGCCTCGCCCTTCATCGTGTGCAGCTCGCGCGCGACGTCCTCCGCGGCCTGGTCCGCGGTCTCCTTCTCCAGGTCCAATACCCCCAGCTGAATCTTCTGGAGGCGGTCGGCGGTGACCTCCTGGAACTTCTTCAGGAGGGATTTCTTGAGAGCCTCGGTGTCCATGGCCGGCGTACGCCCCTCCCCTTCCAGGAAGCGCTAGTCGGCCTTGAACCGCTTGATGAGCTCGGCCAGCCGTCCGGCCAACTGCGTCAGCTCCGCGGCCGCGCCCGTGGCCTGCTTCGAGGCCTGCGTCGTCTGGCGCGTCACGTCCTCGATCTCCGCCATGGAGGCCACCACCTGCTCGGTAGCCGTGCGCTGCTGCTGCGTGGCGAGGTTGATGACGCGGGCCGCGTCGCTCGTCTCCTGGACGCCGGCGAGGATGCCTTCCACCGCCTGCGCCGCCACCGCGCCCAGCTTCTCACCGGACTCCGTGGCGGACTTGGACGCCTCGGCGGCGCCGGCCGCGGCGGCCGTGGCCTCGCGAATCTCCGTGATGAGGTTCTTGATCTCCTTGGTGGAGTCCAGGACGTTCTCCGCCAGACGCCGCATCTCCGCCGCGACGATGGAGAAGCCCTTGCCGGCCTCACCCGCGCGGCTGCCTTCCAGCGCCGCGTTCAGCGCCAGCAGGTCGGAGCGGTCCGCGATCTCATCGATGACCTCCACCACCGTGCCGATGCGCTCCACGCGCTTGGACAGCTTCGCGATGGAGTCCGCCACCGCGACGCCGTCGCTGCGGATCTGCTGCATGGCCTGGATGAACTCGCCAATGGCGCCCCGGCCCGCGCGCGCCGCGCCCAGCGTCTCTTCCGCCACGCGCGCCACGCTGCCCGCGTTCTCGGCGATCTGCGCCGACGCGTGCTTCAGCTCCTCCATGGTGGCGGTCGTCTCGTGGATGGCCGCCGCCTGCTCCGTGGAGGACGTCTCATGCTGCGTGGAGGCCGCCAGCACCTGGTTGGCGGACGAGGACAGCCTCAGCGCCGCCTCGTTGATCTCCCGCACGAAGGTGCGCAGCGTCTCGATGACCTTGCCGAAGCCCTCCAGCAGGGGCCCGAGCTGCGGGTCTTCGGTGGTGGTGTTCCACCGGGACAGGTCGCCCTCGCGCACCAGGCCGATGAGCGCGTCCAGCGCCTGGTCGATTTCCTGCGCCGCCACGTGCTTGCGGTGCTCGGAGGCCGCGAACTGGTCCAGCACCTGGTTGAGCAGGTGCGCCAGCTCCGCGCCGGACTCACCGACCAGCTCCTTGGGCACGCGGGCCTGCAGGTTGCCGGACAGCACCGTCAGCAGCGTGTCGGTGATGGCCTTCGTGGAGGAAGGGGTCGACGCCGCGTTCGTGGCGCCGGCCTTGGAGGCGGGGGCCTTCCGGGCGCGAGCCTTGCCAGCGGGCTTCTCGTTGGGGGTGTCCAGGGACATGTGTCTCAGTGCCTTCCTTGAGTCCTTGCGGTTTCGACCAGATCGATGAGCAACACGGTGCGGGCCTCTTCCAGGCACACACCGACTGCGTAGGCTGCGGCGCCGGCCGTGGGAGGCATCCGGCGCAAGGAATTGACGGGGATGGAGCGCACGCCGTGCACGGCGTCCACCTTGAGGTGGGCTTCACCCTCCGGGGTGTCGAAGACGATGGCGCGGTTGCCCCGGTGGGGCAGGCCCAGCTCCGCCAGCGTGAGGTCCTCCGGCAGCGCGCGGTCGATGCGCAGCACCTGGGACGCATCCGTGCCGTAGAGCGTGGCGCCGATGTCGAAGAAGAGGAGGTCCACCTCTTCCTCCTTCTCATGGAAGGCGTCGTCGTTCACCGCGCCACCGCCCGCTGCCGTGCCGTCTGGAGCAGCTTGGAGAAGTTGAGGAGGTTGATGGCTTCCTGGTTGCCGCTGGCCTGCACCACGCCCAGCAGGTGCTCGGCCGCGGCGTCGCCGCCCAGGGGCGGTGGGAGGATGTCCGCCACGGGAATGCGGCGCAGCCCCAGCACCGTATCCGCGACGACGCCGGCCACGTAGCTGCCCGTGACGCCGACGAACAGGCGGGTGCGCGGGCCGATGCGGGCCTCTCCCTTGGAGAGGAAGCGCAGCAGGTCCAGCACCGGGAGCACCTCGCCCCGGTGGCCGGTGACGCCCATGATGAAGGACGGGGTCCGGGGCAAGGGCGTGAGCAGACCGGCCCGAAGCACTTCGAGCACGTTCTCACTGGGCACGCCCAGGCGGAGGTCGCCCACGCGGAAGCAGAAGAACTCCTGCTCCGGCCGGGCCTGGGCGGCCAAGGCGCGGTCCGGAGCCATCCGGAGTGCTCGCTGGAGGGGAGTCGAGGTCGTGGTCAAGGCGCCAAAGTATCCGGAGGCGATGAATAGCGGTCAAGAGGACCTGACGACCAGCCCGCCTGGTCGCCGTTTCGATGGTCCGCGCTGCACCAAAGGTGTAGGGTTCTACCGCGAAGCCCTTGAGGAGGACGATGTCGCGCGTACTGGTCATTGATGACAGCCCGATGCTGGTGGAGCTCACTGTCCGGGCGCTCACCGCCGCCGGCTACCAGGCGAGCGGCGCGCAGGACCTTGCCAGCCTCGAGCAGAAGCTCGCCGAGGGGCCGTTCTCGCTCATCCTCATGGACGTCAACATGCCGGAGATGTTCGGCGACGACGTCGTGGAGTACCTCCGCCGGCAGAAGAAGGTCACCGCGAAGCTGGTCCTCTATTCCGACATCTCCGAGGCGGAGTTGGACGGAAAGACGAAGGCTTCGGGGGCGGATGGCTACATCCTGAAGAGCGGTGGGCTCGAAGCCGTGCTCGGCGGGGTCATGGGTCTCATTGGCCCCCCCGCCCTGGGCATCCCCACCGC
>NZ_VHLB01000069.1:0-46123 GCF_006547365.1 Myxococcus sp. AB056
AGCGGCCGGCTTTCAACAGCTCGACGACCCGCTCACGGAACTCCGGCGGGTATGGGGGACGTGACTTCGGCATCGTGGGACCCTTTTCGCACAGCGGGTGGAACTCCACGAAACCGGGGCAACTTCAAGTGGGGCGACATCGAGCAGATGCCGGCCACCATCGAGCTGTTGAAGGTGGCGCCCTCCACCATGGAGTTCTACGAGCCGCACGAGTTCGAGCGGCTGGTGGAAGCGGCGGCGAAAGTGGACCACCAGCACCTCGTCTTCATCCTGCTCGGCGGCGAGGCGGGGCTGCGCTGCGGCTAAATCATTGCCCTGGAGCAGACGGACGTGGACTTCACCCGGGGTTTCATCCACGTCCGCCGCTCGGAGTGGGAAGGGCACGTCACCCTGCCCAAGGGCGGACGGGCCCGGCAGGTGAACATGACCGCCCGGCTGGCGGACGCCCTCCGCAAGCAGCGGCACCTCCGGGGCGAGCGCATCCTCTGGCGGGCCGACGGCCACCCGAAGGTGACTCAGGTGCTGCTGAACAAGTGGATGAGCCGCATCCAGCGGCTGGCCGGGCTGAAGGTGACGGGGGGCATCCACATCCTCCGCCACACCTTCTGCTCCCGGCTGGCAATGGCGGGCGCCCCGGCCAAGGCCATCCAGGAGCTGGCCGGGCACCAGAACCTCTCCACCACCCAGCGCTACATGCACCTGAGCCCAGCGGCCAAGTCAGCGGCCATCCGGATGCTGGAGGGGCCGAAGCCGGAGGCCCAAAATGGAGACGGGCTGGAGACCATGAAGATCTCCAGCCCGTAACCAAATAATTCTGAATACTTAGGTGGTCGGGGAGACAGGATTTGAACCTGCGACCCCTTGGTCCCGAACCAAGTGCTCTACCAGGCTGAGCCACTCCCCGATATGTCGCCTCGCCGGACGGTCCTTCTCGGGACCGGCGAAGTGCGGGCGGTAGTACCCGAGCCGCCCAGCCGAGTCAACGTCCTCGGACCACCTTTTCTTCCGCCCCTCCCCGCCCAGAGGGAGCAGGCAGCCGGGCCATGCCCGGGTGGCCCCCGACTCCGCTTCCCAAGACCACGAATTTCCTGTACTCCCGGACAGTTTCCCCCCCTGCTACACTCACGAGGCAGCCTGCATTGTTGCACCGCGATGCCATGACGCCGCCCCCCGTCGTCCTCATCTCCGATGACGAGCCCCTCATCGTCTCCGCCCTCGCCCGCGAGGGGAAACGGTCCGGGCTGAACTGCATCTCGGACACCACGTCCGAGCGCGTCCTGGAGCTCGCCCGCGAACACCGGCCGGCCGTCATCATCCTGGACATCAACCAGCACCAGGACGGCCGGGACTTGCTCGCCCAGCTCAAGCAGGACCCCAACACCCGTGACTGCAAGGTCATCATCCTCAGCGCCGTCGAGGACCAGTTCACCCGCCACGTCTGCTTCGAGCTCGGCGCCGACGACTACGAGGTGAAGCCCTTCGACCCCACCTTCATGACCCGCGTCGCCCGGCTCGCCTCCTCCGTGGCGCGCCCTCGCACCTGAAGTCCGCCGCGCCTCACGAGCGCAGCGAGCGGATGGCCTCCGCGTAGTCCTTCGCGCCGAAGACGTAGCTGCCCGCCACCAGCACCGTGGCCCCGGCCTCCACCACCCGCTTCGCCGTGGTGGCGTTGATGCCGCCGTCCACCTCGATGTCCACGTCCTTCAGCCCGCGCGCATCCAACATCCCGCGCAGCCGGCGCACCTTCTCCACCGTGGACTCGATGAAGCCCTGGCCACCGAAGCCCGGGTTCACGCTCATCAGCAGCACCATGTCCACGTCACCCAGCACCTCCTCGATGGCCGACAGCGGCGTGCCCGGGTTCAACACCACCGCCGGCTTCGCCCCGGCATTGCGAATCTGCTGAAGCGTCCGGTGCAGGTGCGGACTGGCCTCCACGTGCACCGTCAGCACGTCCGCCCCCGCCTTCACGAAGGCTTCCACGTAGCGCTCCGGCTCCACAATCATCAGGTGCACGTCCAACGGCTTCGTCGCCACCCGCTTGATGGCCTCCACCACCACGGGGCCAATCGTGATGTTCGGCACAAAGCGGCCATCCATGACATCCACGTGAATCCAATCCGCACCGGCGGCTTCGATGGCGCGGACCTCTTCGGCCAAACGGCCGAAGTCACAGGACAAAAGCGAAGGAGAGATGCGAACGGGGCGGCGGCTCATGCCGCGCTTCATAACCGCAACCCGCGCGCTGGCTAAGGCCGAACGCAACGCGGCGACGTCCACCAGACAGCCAGGGACCTGCCAGGTGGGTCCCCCGAGGCAGTGTGCTGTCTACCCGTGCTAGAACTTTGTAGCCCTTCGCGGCCGCTGGCCGCTTCTCACGGAGCCGCCTGGTGCTCGCCCAACCCGCCCCACAGCCCGAGCTGAACCGCCGCCTGGCGAAGCTCACGTCCATCCTGGATGTCGCGAAGGCGATGAGCGCCGAGCGCGACCTCGACCTGCTCCTGCCGCTCATCCTCTTCGAGGCCACCAAGGTGGTGGAGGCGGACCGCTGCTCGCTCTTCATCCTGGACCGCGAGCGCAACGAGCTGTGGAGCAAGGTGGCCCAGGGCTCCAAGAGCGAAATCCGCCTCCCGGTGGGCAGCGGCGTCGCCGGACAGGTGGCTCAGACGGGCGCCATCATCAACATCCCCGACGCCTACGCCGACGCTCGCTTCAACCGCTCGTTCGACGTCTCCAGCGGCTACCAGACGAAGACCATCCTCTGCGTCCCCATGCGCGACGCCGGCGGCGAGGTGACGGGCGTCATCCAGGCCCTCAACAAGCTGGACGGCGCCAGCTTCAACGCCGAGGACGAGGAGCTGCTGCTCGCCCTGGGCGCCCAGGCCGCGGGCGCCATCGAGAACGCCCTCCTCCACGAGGACATCAACCGCCTCTTCGAGGGCTTCGTCTCCGCCTCCGTCGTCGCCATCGAATCCAGAGACCCGACCACCGCCGGCCACTCCGGCCGCGTGGCCGACCTCACCGTGGCCATGGCCCAGGCGCTCGAGCACCTGTCCACCGGCCCCTATGCCCACACGCGCTTCTCCGCCGGGGAGATTCAGGAGCTGCGCTACGCCTCGCTGCTGCACGACTTCGGCAAGGTGGGCGTGCGCGAGCCCGTGCTGGTGAAGGCGGAGAAGCTCTACCCCCATGAGCTCGAAGGCCTGCGCGCCCGCTTCCAGCTCGCCCGGAAGGACTTGCAGCTCCAGAGCTACCGCCGCCGCCTGGAGGCGGTGAAGATTCGCGGCCAGGCGAACCTGGCGGAAATCGAGGCCGAGGAAGAGGAGCGGCTCGCCCGCGAGTCGTGGCAGTTGGACGAGGTGCTGGAGTTCATCCTCTCCTGCAACCGCCCCACCGTGCTCGCGCAGGGCAACTTCGAGCGGCTCCACGAGCTGGGCGCGCTGCGCTTCCTGGATGCCCACGACAAGGCCCAGCCGCTGCTGCTGCCGGGGGAAATCCAGTCGCTCTCCATCGCCCGCGGCACGCTCTCTCCCGAGGAGCGCCGCGAAATCGAGAGCCACGTCGAGCACACCTACCGCTTCCTGTCCCAGATTCCGTGGACGCGCACGCTGCGCCGGGTGCCGGAGATTGCCTACGCCCACCACGAGAAGCTGGATGGCACCGGCTACCCCCGCGCGGAGAAGGACATCCCCGTCCAGTCACGGATGATGTCCATCTGCGACATCTACGACGCGCTCACCGCCAGCGACCGGCCCTACAAGAAGGCCGTGCCGCACACGCTCGCGCTCGACATCCTCCGGCGCGAGTCCGACGCCGGGCAGTTGGACCCGGCGCTCTATGCCGTATTCATCGAGGCCGACATCCCCCGGAGGGTCCTCCAGGGAATCAAGTAGCCGCTCAGCCCTGGATGGTGTGCAGGCGCAGGCTGTTGATCTTGCCCGGCTGCCCCACCGGCGCACCGAACACGATGACGATGCGGTCGCCCTTGCGGCCCAGGCCTCGCGCCAGGAGCTCTTCCTCCACGCGCTTCACCATGGCCTCCGTGTCCTGGGTGGGCTCCAGCACGCGCGGCACCACGCCCCACAGCAGCGACAGCCGGCGGCGCACTTCCTGGTTGGGGCTGAAGGCGACAATCGGCACCGTGGGCCGGTAGTGCGACAGCAGGCGCGCCGTCACACCCGACAGCGTGAAGGCCGCGATGAGCGAGGCGTTGCTCGCCTTGGCCGCCTCGCAGGCCACGCGCGCGATGACGTCCGGGAAGTGGTTGGGCAGCCCCAGCGGCGTCTCCAGCACGCGCATCAGCGACTGCGTCGTGCGCGCGGAGGACTCGGCCGCCAGGATGATGCGCTCCATCATCTGCACGGACTCGATGGGGAACTTGCCGCTGGCCGTCTCGCCCGACAGCATCACCGCGTCCGCGCCGTCGAACACGGCGTTGGCCACGTCGCTGGCCTCGGCGCGCGTGGGGCGCGGGTTATCAATCATGGAGTTCAGCATCTGCGTGGCCACGATGACGGGCAGGCCGCGCAGGTTGGAGCGCCGGATGATGTCCTTCTGGACGGCCGGCACTTCCTCGGGGGGAATCTCCACGCCCAGGTCGCCGCGCGCCACCATCACGCCGTCCGTCTTGTCCAGGATGGCGTCCAGCCGGGCAATGGCCTCCGGCTTCTCCAGCTTGGCGATGATGGGCACCGTGCGGCCCACCTCGGCCATGGCCTGGCGCGCGGTGTCCAGGTCGGACGGCTGGCGCACGAAGGACAGCGCGATGTAGTCCACGCCGGCCTTGATGCCGAACACCAGGTCCTCACGGTCCTTCGGCGTCAGCGCCTCCGCGCGCACCGCCACGCCGGGCAGGTTGATGCCCTTGTTGTTCTTCAGCGTGCCGCCGTGGATGACCTCCGTGCGGATGAGCTTCTGCTTGTCCGTCTCCAGGACCTTCAGCTCCAGCAGGCCGTCATCCAGGAGGATGCGGTCCCCCTGATTCACGTCCGCGGCCAGGAACGGGTACGTCGTGGACACGATTTCGTCCGTGCCCGGGACCGTTTCGTCCGTGGTGATGTGGAAGGTGCCGCCTTCCTTCAGCTCGGTGCTGCCCTTCACGAAACGGCCGGTGCGAATCTTCGGGCCTTGCAGGTCGCCGAGGATGCCCACCGCCTTGCGAACCTTCAGCGACGCGGCGCGCAGCTTCGCGATGTTCTCCGCGTGCTGCTCGTGGCTGCCGTGGGAGAAGTTCAGGCGAGCCACGTCCATGCCGTTCTCCAGGAGCGCTTCGAGCATCTCCTGGCTCTGGCTGGCGGGACCGAGGGTGCAGACAATCTTCGCTCTTCGCATAGAGCTCGTGAGGATGGGTTTCCCTCACGGCAGCGTCAAGCACGCTGCATGGGCCGCTTCGCTCGGTAAAACGGTAAATGAGCCAGCGAACGACGCGGCGCTCAGCCGCGCAACAGCACGCCCAGGTTCTCCCGCTCCCAACGCAGTGCGGCGGCGTAATGCGGGAATGTTCGCTCGCGTTCGCGGAAGGCACGCGGGTGATGCACGCGGCGGCCACCCCGGCCCGTGCTCGGGAAGAGCTGGTGGAGCATCTCGTGAAAGATGATGAACTCCACGAAGAAGGAAGGCACCTCGGGGGTGTCCAGCGCCGGGTGGATGCGAATCTCCCGCGTCTGGTGGTCGTAGACGCCCAGGCGGATGGACTTGCGACGGCGGCGCGGAGGCATGCGCCCCCAGCCAATCCGGGCCTGGATGAGGCCCTGGAAAAAATCTCGGTTGGTGGCGTCGTAAAGCGCCTGGAGGTCGAAACAGCGCCCGCGCGGGTTGAGGTCCGCGTCGGATTCGCGGCGCATCTGGCGGATGCGCGGCTGCTGACCGCGGATGTACTCGTCCAGGATGGCGCCCGCGGTGCGGTGTCCCCGGCCCGCGTAGTCCGCCACCGCGCGCACCACCGGCTCCGGCGCGTCCAGGAACATGTGGTGCAGCCGCAGCGCCAGCACCGCGGAGCCCCGGCGGAAGGACACCATGGTGGAGCGGTTGTCCGTCACCGACAGGCGCACCGGCATGCCCAGCTCGGCGCTCAGCCGCCAGGCCAGCGATTCAGCCCGGGACCACAGCTCCTCCCGCGTGGGCGGACGCGTGACGATGCGGGGTGCCTCGTCGGGCAGGAGGTTGCGCTGCGGCATGGGCACGGGCGGCGCGACGGGCCGCGGCGCGGGCGCCACGGGCGCGACAGGTCCCTCCTCGGGCCGGAGTGCGGCCGTTCCCTCCGTCGCGCGGCTGGCGGCAGAGAGACCTCGAGGGAAGAGCGACGTCTGGCGAAATTGCTCGGGGGACACGCGGCTGCGCATCGTACCCCGCACTTCCGGGGACTCAAGGGCGGCGGTCCCCTGCCCGCCTCCTCACCGTCAGCCCGTCAACCGCGCTCGCACGCAGCGTCCACTAACAGGAGGGAAAGGCAGGCGAGCGTACGACGCGCCCTCACGGTGCGGGCGGCTCCGCGTGCCGGGACTTGAGGAGCCGCTCCAGGCGCTCGGGCTCCATGCGCACCACGAAGGTCTTCTCGCGCGTGAAGGTCACCTGCCCCGGCGCGCCGCCCTTCACCTTGCGCACGAACTTCGCGGGCACGTAGCTCACCTCGCCGCGCGGCTCGCCCTTGGCCCCGGAGTGGTGCAGCGCCAGGTGCGCCGCGTCCAGCAACACCTCCTGCGCCACCTCCTGCCCCTTCTCCAGCGGCAGCACCACGTGGCTGCCCGGGACACCGCGCGCGTGGAGCCACAGATGCCAGGGCCTGGCCACCTTGAAGGTGAGCGCGTCGTTGTCCTCCGAGCCGCGCCCCACCCAGATGCGCGCCCCGCCATGGCCCACGTACTCCTTGAAGGGCCGGCCCTCCCGCGCGCCCTCGCCCCCACTGGGGAGCTGAAGCACCTCCGCCTGCGACAGCAGCGCGGCGTCCTCCATCCGCTCAATCTGCGTGAGCGCCTGCTGCGCGTGCGCCACCTCGCGCGCCAGCTCCGCCTCGCGGTGACGCGCCTGCTCCACGCCCCGCAGCAGCCGCCGGTACTGGTGGAAGTGCCAGTCCGCCTCCTCCTTCGGGGTGCGCTTCGGGTCCAACGTCACCCGGACCTCCTTCGCGCCCTCCTCTGTATAGGCGGTGAGCACCGCCTCGGTGGCGCCCCGCTTGAGGCAGTAGAGGTTCTGCGCCAGCAGCTCGCCCACCTCGCGGTGCTTCTCCGCGTCCGGGCCGCGGGCCGCCTCGGCGCGCACCTTCTCCAACGTGCGGGAGGCGCGCTTGAGGCGCGCGCGGTACGGCTGCGCCAACCGGCGGCGGATGGTCTCCGAGCGGCTGGCCTTGTCGCGCGCTCCGAGCAGACGCTCCGCGGCCTGGGAATACGGCAGCGCATCCGAGTCCTGGGGAGCGAGCCGAGAGGGTTGGCTCCGGGCCTTCTCGCGGGCCTCGGGCGGCGGCGGCTCCGGCGGCGTCCACGCCGCGCCCGGATGCAGGCCCCGGCGCTGCGCGAAGCCCTCACCGGAGAGCATCAGCACGCGGCCGGTGTCGCTGAGCAGCAGCAGACCACCGGGCGCGCCCACCTCTAGAAGGAGGCGCCTGCGCACGTCCTCGCGCTCGAAGTCGAAGGCCACCACGCGCTCGGCTTCCATGAAGCGGGCGCCCATGAGCTTGAAGCCTGTCAGCTCCTGACGCAGCCACCGCTGGAAGGGGGCGGGCTCGCCCGGCGTGGGGAAGCGATCATCCGCCACGGACACCCGGGCCAGGTCGCCTTCGGCGCACAGGCACAACAGGATGGATTTGCCCGGGACGCGAAGCTCCACGTAGGCGAGCCTGGGAAGGGGACACCAGGCCTTCTGCGCCACCGCGCCAGTGAGGCGCTCCGCCAGCTCCGCCACCACCTGCTCCAGCTCCACGGGACGCAGCGACATGGGGCACTCCGGGTCCTGAAAATGAAAACGGCCCGGCGGGTTTCGCCGAGCCGTTCACCGGACGTCAACTACCGTCCGCTCATGACGACGGGACTGCTCAGGACTCCGGCGTAACCGGGGCCGCCACCGTCTTGGCCTTGGTGGTGCGCTTGCGAGCCGGGGCCTTCTTGGCCGCCTTGCGGGTGGTCTTCTTGGCGGCCGCCTTCTTGGTCGCGGTCTTGCCAGCCGTCTTGCGAGCGGTCGTCTTCTTCGCCGACTTCGCCGCCTTCGTGGCCTTCGCGGTCTTGGCAGCCTTCTTGGTCGCGGACTTCGCAGCGGTCTTCTTCTTAGCGGCCATCAGAATCCTCCAGTTCAGTGGTTGGCCCCAGGTCAACCGAGGCCCTGCACTCTTCTTGATGGGAGTGAGTGCTTGAAGTGAATGGTACGGGCGACATGCCAGTGTGTCAACGCATGGTGATGTATTGCATCGCGTGCGAGGCCGATTTTTCGGCATCGAGCGCGTCCGGAGGTGCCGAACGCCACCTCGCGGACACTCGCGAGCGCATCCGAGGTGTCGCGCGCGAGGCCGAGTTTCCGGCTCCGGACACGTTTCGGCCACTTTCGAGCACGACGTCGGCGCATGCCGCGGCGCATGCGCGCGAGCGACGCGGCGCTTTTCGTCGTGGGGTGCGGCGTCTACGGTTCGCCACCACATGAGCGCCACCGAGCAGACCTTCCCCGCGGACTTCACCTTCGGCGTCGCGACCGCCGCGTACCAGGTGGAGGGCGGCATCGAGAACGACTGGGCCGAGTGGGAACGCGCCGGGAAGCTGAAGGAGCCGGACGCTCGCTGCGGCCCCGCAGTGGACCACTGGAACCGCTACGAGGAGGACTACGCCCTGGCCCGGGCGGTGGGCGCCACCGCGTTCCGCATCTCCCTGGAGTGGGCGCGCATCGAGCCGGAGCGCGGGCGCTTCGACGAGGCGGCGCTGGAGGCCTACCGGGAGCGGCTCCTGAAGATGAAGGCCCATGACCTGCGGCCGGTGGTGACGCTCCACCACTTCACGCACCCCACCTGGTTCCACCGGGAGACGCCGTGGCACCAGCCGGCCAGCGTGGACGTCTTCCGGCGGTACGCGAAGCGGTGCGCGGCGCTGCTGGAGGGGCTGGACGCGCTGGTCATCTCCTTCAACGAGCCCATGGTGCTGCTGTTGGGGGGGTATCTGCAGGGCGCCATTCCTCCGGGCCTCGCGGATGGCCCCACCACCATGCGGGCCATGGAGAACCTGGTGCGCTCGCACGTGGCCGCCCGGGAGGAGCTGTTGTCCCGGCTGGGCCGCGTGGAGCTGGGCATCTCCCAGAACATGCTCGCCTTCGCGCCGGACCGCTGGTGGCACCCGCTGGACCGCGCGCTGGTGAGGCTCGGGGCCCAGGCCTACAACCATGCGTTCCACGAGGCGCTGGCCACCGGCAAGCTGCGCGTCACCATGCCGGGCGTGGCCTCCACGCGCGTGGACATCCCCGGCGCGCGGGACTCCGTGGAGTTCATCGGGGTGAACTACTACACCCGCGCGCACCTGCGCTTCGTGCCGCGCCCGCCCTTCATCGAGTTCAAGTACCGGGACATCCACGGCCGGGGCCTCACCGACATCGGCTGGGAGGACTGGCCGGAGGGCTTCCTCCAGACGCTGCGCGACGTGAAGCGCTACGGGAAGCCGGTGTGGATTACGGAGAACGGCATCGACGACCGCGCCGGCGCCCGCCGCCCCCACTACCTCCATTCCCACCTGGCCCAGGTGCTGGCCGCGCGCGCGCAGGGCGTGGACGTGCGCGGCTACCTCTATTGGAGCCTGCTCGACAACTTCGAGTGGCTGGAGGGCTGGGGCCCGCGCTTCGGCCTCTACCACGTCGACTTCGACACGCTCCGCCGCAGCCCCACGCCCGCGTGTGATTACTTCCGCGCCGTGGCCACCGGACGGAAGCTGGTACCGCCAGACGCCGTCCGCCCCTCGGGCGATTGAGCGGCGCGCCGCCCACGAAGGGCACGCGCTCCCTCCTTATATATAGAGAAGCGCCGTGCCCTCAGCCCAGGGCCGCCCGGTAGTCCACGTCCTGCTCCTCACCGGGGCCCGCCAGGTCCACCTGGGCCGCGGCGAAGAAGCGGCGCACGCAGTCCTCCACCGCTGACGGCAGGTCCAGGCCGTTCACCTCCGCACGGAAGGCCGCGGCGCCATACAGGCCGTGGGCGTACCACGCCAACTGCTTGCGGAAGGAGCGCACGGCGCCCAGCGGGTCCCCCATGAAGTCCAGGTGCGCCCGGAAGTGCTCCAGCACCAGCTCACAGCGCTCGCGCGGCGTGGCGGGCGGGCCTCCGAGCAGCTCGCGGAAGATCCACGGGTTGCCCAGCGCGGCGCGGCCAATCATCACGAAGTCACAGCCGGTGGTCTCCAGCATGCGCACCGCGTCCGCGGGCGTCTTCACGTCCCCGTTGCCGATGATGGGCAGCTCCGGGAAGTGGCGCTTGAGGTCGGCGATGACGCTCCAGTCCGCCTGCCCCGAATAGCCCTGCTCGCGCGTGCGGGGGTGGATGGCCAGCCCCGCGCAGCCCGCCTCCTGGAGCGCGCCAGCCACCTGAAGATAGTTCAGGCTGCGGGCGTCCCAGCCCGAGCGAATCTTGCAGGTGACGGGCAGGCCGGTGGCCTCGCGGATGCGCCGGACGATGTCCGCCGCGCGGGGCACGTCACAGAGCAGGCCGCTGCCCGCCCCGTTCTTCACCACCTTCTTCACCGGGCAGCCCATGTTGATGTCGATGATTTGCGCGCCCGCCTCGCGCCCCACCACCGCGGCCCGAGCCATGGCGTCCGGCTCGCCGCCGTAGATTTGGAGCGAGTAGGGCCGCTCCACCTCGGCGTCGTAGCGCAGGTACTTCAACGTCCGCTGGTTGGCGCGCATCAGCCCCTGCGAGCTGACGAGCTCGGTGGGACAGAGCGCCGCGCCCAGACGGAAGGCGAGCACACGGAAGGGCATCTCGCTCACCCCGGCCATGGGGGCCAGGATGTACGGATTCGGCAGGGTGTAAGGACCAAGCTGCGGCATGAAGGGCGGGGAACCTAGCGGATTTGCCCGGGACATGGCGGAGACGGTGAGCAAGTGCCTGCGCCCGGAGGTCCTAACGGTTAAGGTCCGTCCCCATGTTCCGCTTTCGCCTCGGGAGCATTCCCGTCGAAGTCCACCCCAGCCACCTGCTGGTGTCCGGCATGCTGGCCTGGAGCTCCGTCCCCGCGGCCCAGAACGGCTGGCCGTTCCGCCAGGTGGATGGAGCCCCCCCCCTGGGCCACGCCAGCGCGATGGTGGTCTACATCCTGTCGTGGATGCTCATCGTCTTCGTCTCCGTGCTCATCCATGAGATGGGGCATGCGCTGGCCAGCCGCCTGTTCGGCTACCGGCCAAGCATTGCGCTCGTCTGGATGGGTGGCCACACGCTCCCCACCGACGCGCCAGGCCCCCTCCCGTGGAAGCGGGACCTGCTCATCACCGCGGCCGGCCCCTTCTTCGGGCTGATGCTGGGGGTGACGAGCGGGGTGGGCTACCTCCTGCTCGAGGGCCGCTCGCCCGCGCTCGACTTCTTCCTGCTCACCTTCATGATCGCCAACTTCTTCTGGGCGTTCCTGAACATGCTGCCCGTGCTCCCGCTGGATGGGGGGCGCATCACCACCACCCTGGCCACGCGGGTGTTCGGTCCACGGCGCGGCTTCGTGCTGGCGCAGGGGCTGGCGCTGCTGGTGTGCGTGGGGGCCGTGGTGTACGGCCTGCGGTCGGGTTGGCTCCTGCTCACCCTCATCTTCGCCATGTACGGCATGCAGTCCTTCCGCGTGGTGGCGGAGGCGCTGCGCAACGGACAGGCGCAGAGCGTCCCACTGGAAGGGCCGCTGGCGGAGAAGCTGCGCGAGGCCCGGGCCGCGCTCGACGCGGGCCGCATGGACGAGGCGCGGCGGCTGGGCGCGTCCGTGCTGGAGGCCAACGAGGGCCTGACGCCGCGAGTGGCCAGCCATGCCCACCACCTGATGGGCTGGATTGCCCTGAAGGAGGGCCAGGGCCGCCAGGCGCTGGACCACTTCTCGCAGGTGCAGGGCCTGCCCGTGGAGCCGCACGCGGTGGCGGCGTCCTTCTCCCTGGTGGGCGATGACGCCCGCGCGGTGGAGTGGTGGAAGCAGGCCTGGCAGTCCTCGTCGGACCGGACCGTGATGCACGAGTACGCCGGCACGCTCATCCGCATGGGCCGCGAGTCGGAGGCCCTGAAGCTCCCGGGCCTGGACCCGGAGGCGGCGTTCTCCTGCGCGGAGCGGGTGCTCTTCATCCGGGGCGCGTACTCGGAAGCCGCGGCCGTGGGCGAGGCGGCGCTGCATCACGCGCCCAGCGCCACGCTGGCCTATGACGCGGCCTGCGCCCATGCCCGCGCGCGCAACGTGCCTGACGCGATGCGGCTGCTGCGCCGCGCCACGGAGCTGGGCTTCACCGATGGAGCCTATGCCGCCTCGGACGAGGACCTGGCGCCACTCCATGGGTACCCCGCATTCGAGGAGTGGTTGACGGAGCTGCGGCAATCCGCCGCCTCCTGACAGAGGGATGACAGGCGGGGGTGTTGATGCGGGGTGAGGCTGAGCACGTTCCAGCTCGGCCCACCCAGCGCACGAGGCTCCCTTGCAGACACCGTCCCCAGCCCTGCCCGCGGCGGATGAGCGCCTCAACTGGCTCTCCTCCATCCCCTTCTTCGCAGTCCACCTGATGTGCCTGTTCGTCTTCGCCGTCGGCGCGAAGCCGGTGGACGTGGCCGTGTGCGTCGGTCTCTACGTCGTGCGCATGTGGGGCATCACCGCGGGCTTCCACCGGTACTTCTCCCACCGGGCCTTCAAGACGGGACGCGTCTTCCAGTTCATCCTCGCCTTCGTGGGCAGCATGTCCGCGCAGAAGGGCGTGCTGTGGTGGGCGGCGCACCACCGCCACCACCACCGCTATTCGGACCAGGCGGAGGACATCCACTCGCCCCTGCAGAAGGGCTTCTGGTGGAGCCACGCGGGGTGGATTCTCTCCGACAAGTACAACGACACCCGCATGGAGGGCATCAAGGACTTCGCCCGCTTCCCGGAGCTGGTGTGGCTCAACCGCTTCCACCTGGTGCCGCCCGTCCTGCTGGCCGTGGCGCTCTACTTCATCGGCGGCTTCTCCATGCTGGTGTGGGGCTTCTTCGTCAGCACCACCCTGCTGTGGCACGGCACCTTCACCATCAACTCGCTCAGCCACATCTTCGGCAAGCGCCGCTACAAGACGACGGACACCAGCCGGAACAACTGGCTGCTGGCGCTCGTCACCCTGGGCGAGGGGTGGCACAACAACCACCACTTCCATCAGAACACCGCCAACCAGGGCTGGTTCTGGTGGGAGGTGGACCTCAGCTACTACTCGCTGAAGGTGCTCTCCTGGTTCAAGGTGGTGGAGGGGCTGCGGCTTCCCTCCGAGGCCACGAAGTTCGCGTTCCAGAAGTACACCGACGAGGAGCGCGCGGCGCTGGCGGCCCCCACCCGCTTCTGGGGTGCTTCGGGCGCGCGGGCCCAGTTCGTGGCCACGAAGGCCGCGGGGGATGCGGCCCGGGCCGCCAGTGATGCCGCGAAGGCCGCGGGCGACAAGGTGCGAGAGGCCCTGACGACCGCCGCGGACCACCTGCCCACCTCCGCGCCGCCCCCCTCCGCCATGCTCAAGCGGCGGTAGCCGTTCGAAGCTGAAGCGAAACCGTGACGCGCCTGTCATGGGCGCGACCCGACGGCTGGCCGCCCTGCACACGTCCGCGTCACGAGCCTTGAGTGGCGCCTGACCCACTGTTAGTGGGACCTGCAATGAATGCAGGGGATGTACCCGCATCAAGCGCGGCGGCCCAGCGCGCCCTCTGGGCACAACTGCGCGCGGCGATGGGCCGCTTCGTCCACGCCGCGCTGAGAGCGTCCAACCGCCTGCGACTGCCCGGCCCCTCTGTCCTACCGGTAGCGGGCGCGGTGGTCGGTCTGTACAGCGGGCTGGCGGCCGGCATCTTCTCCAACCTCATCGGGTTGGTGAGCGGGCTCACCTTCGGGGCGGCCTCGCTGAAGCACACGCTTCGCCAGGACCAGTTCCAGTCGCTCATGGAGGCGTTCGCCGCGGCCCGCTGGCATCCGGAGTACGCCTTCATCGGCGTGCCCCTGGCATCCGGCGCGCTGCTGCTGGCGCGCATCATCGAGCCTGGCGGGCCCCGTGACGAGGTGAAGCGCCGGCTGCGCCTGCTGGCCCTGCTGGCCCTGGGCGGGCTGTCGCTCTACTACCCGCTGGTGGCGCTGTCCGCGCTCAACAGTGTGTTCGGCCACAGCCACAACCTGCCCGAGGCGCTGCCCCACCTTCCGTGGTGGCTGATGCTGCTGGCGCCCACGCTGGGCGGCGTGGTGGTGGGCCGGCTGCTGCGGGACAAGCCGGAGACGCATGGCCACGGCGTCCCCGAGGTGGTGCGGGCGGTGAAGAGTGGCGCCAACGCCCTGCCGGCGGACCGGGGCCTGCTGAAGCTGGTGGCGTCCGCCATCACCATTGGCAGCGGCGGCTCGGCGGGCCGCGAGGGGCCCATCGTTTACGGCGGCGCGGCGTTCGCTTCCACCGTGGGCCGGGTGCTGGGCTTCAGCCGCAAGGAGCTGTCCATCCTCCTGGCGTGCGGCGCGGGCGCGGGCATCTCCGCGTCCTTCAACGCCCCCATCGCCGGCGCCGTGTTCGCGATGGAAATCATCCTTCGCGAGTTCGAGCTGCGCGTCTTCTCCCCCATCATCCTGGCCAGCGTGGCCGGCACCCTGGTGAGCCAGGGCGTCATGGGTGAGTCCGCCATGCTCCGGCACGTTCCCTACGAGCTGGTCAGCGGCGGCGAGGTGCTGGCCTACGCGGGCCTGGGCATCGCCTGTGGGCTGCTCGCCTTCACCTTCGTGCAGTTGCTGCACGGCGTGGAGCACTACTTCCATGGCCATGTGAAGGACCGGCTGTCCCCGTGGCTGGGCAGCAAGCCGCTGCCCCTGCGCGCGGGGTTGGGCGGTCTGTGCGCCGGCATCCTGGCCTTCGCCAGCCCCACCGTCTGGGGCAGCGGGCAGGACTACATCAACCTGGCCGCGCTGGGACGGCTGCCCTTCCTGTTCCTCATCACCGCGTGTCTGCTGAAGCTGGTGGCCACGGCCCTCACCATCGGCTCGGGTGGCTCGGGCGGGACGTTCTTCCCGGCGGCGCTCATTGGCGCCATGGCGGGCGGCGCCTTCGGCACCCTGGTGCACTACTTCTTCCCGGAGAGCACCGGCCCCAGTGGCGCGTATGCCCTGGTGGGCATGGGCGGCGCGGTGGCGGCGCTCACCCGCGGGCCGCTCACGGGAATGATGATGCTGTACGAGCTGAGCGGGAACCACGACATCATCCTGCCGCTGATGGTGACGTGCACCATCGCCTCGGCGCTCTGTCACTACCTCACCGAGCGGAAGACACCGAAGGTCCAGAGCGACACGGACCTGCTGGAGGCCACCCCCGTCCGCTCGCTGATGACCCACCTGACACCCGTGCCCGCGGGCACGCCGCTGCGGGCGCTGACGGACCTGCTGCTCACCTCCGAGGCGGGCACCCTGCCCGTCCTGGACACCGTGGGCCGCATCTATGGCACCGTGCAGGTGGAGCAACTGCGCGAAGTGTGGCGCGATGAATCCGTGTACCCGCTGCTGGTGGCCAGTGACCTGGCGCGCAAGCTGCCCGCGCTCTCCCCCGACGCGAACCTGTCCCATGCCCTCCACGTCATGGACCACGAGGACGTGGATGCCCTGCCCGTCAGCGTCCCGGTGGGCAGCCCCACCTGCGGGCTGCTCACCCGCGCCGCGGTGCGCAGGTTCCTCTTCTCGAAACATGCCCAGGCCCACGCGTCGGGCAACTACCCGGTCAGCCCCACCGAGGCGAGCTGACGCCCCACCCGCTCAGTGCGTGGGGGTGCCCGCTGGAGACAGCACCCCCTGCGTGCCCACGAGGCTGGCGTAGGCGGAGAGGTAGCGGCTGGCCATCCGCCGGGGCGTGTACGTCAGCGCCCACGCCCGCGCGCGCAAGGCCAGCCGGGTGCGCAGCCCGGTGTCCTCGCGCAGCCGCTCCAGCATCTCCACCAGGGCATCCACGTCGTCCGGGGGCACGAAGCACGCGGCCCCATCTCCCCACACCTCGCGCAGCGCCGGAATGTCGCCCAGCACCAGCGCGCAGCCGGACAGGGCCGCCTCCAGCGCGGTGAGGCCAAAGGGCGCGTAGCGGGCCGGCAGCACATAGATGGATGCGCGCGACATCCACTCCGCCAGGACATGCGGCTCCAGGTGCCCCATCCACTGGAGGTGGCGCGGCTCCGCCTTCCGCTCGGAGGGATGGCGCGCGTCTCCCGCGAGCCGCACCGGCCACCCCAGGCGGGGCGCGGCGGCGTCCAGCACGGCGACATTCTTCGCGGCGTCCCACGGACTGCCCACGCCGAGGATGAAGGGCTCCCGCTCCGAGCGAGGCGGCACCCGGTCCGCGCGCCGCCCATGGGGGATGACCTCCGCGGCGGGCAGCGGGCCATAGTGCATCTGGAGGGACTCGAGCAGGTCCCGGCTCGGCGTCACCACCCGGCCCGCGGCGCCGAGGCCCGCGGTGACGGCCTCGCGATAGCGCGCATGGCTCGCGGGCGCGTCCTCGCCCTTCACCGCCCGCCACCACGACAGGCGGCATGCGTGCCCCACCACCAGCGGCCGGTGCAGCCACGGCAGCGCCCCGTGCACGTAGCCATTGAGGTGCACCACGTCCGGACGCACGCGGCGCTCCAGCGCGAGCAGCCAGTCACCCGCCGCGCGCACGTCGTCCCACGGGTCCTCCATCCACTCCAACCGGAAGCGCCCCTCCTCCACGGTGAGATTGGGAATGCCCCGCGCCTCCGCCCACTGCGCGCTGGTGAGCGGCGCCCCCATGGTCGCCAGCGTCACCTCCACCCCGTGCGGCGCGAGCGCCCGGGTCAGCTCCAGCGCGTACGTCCAGACGTCGCCCACGGCGTCGGCCGTCATCAGCACCCGCCGCACCGTCCGGCTCGACGTGACGTCATTGCCGTGCGCATGCCTGCCCTCGTGGGGTGGGGCATGGGTCTCCTGACCTTCCATTCCACTCGCCATGCGCATCCGCTGACTGTTCATGGTCCCCCCGCAGAGCCCCGGACTCGTGGAGGGCAACGTAGGCCGAGCGCCTCCATGGGAGGATTGCCCCACCGCGCCCCTTCCCTGCATGACATCCGATGGATGAAGAGGCGAAGCCCCGCCCAGGCCCCTCCTCGTCCGTCGGCCGAGCCTGGCAGATACCCTCCGCGACACCCTGGCCGACAGACGCCCGAAGGGTCATGCTGGGAACACGAGAGGCCCTCCATGGAGATTCTCCGAGCGACTCCGTCCGAGCACACGCTGCTTCGAAACCTCTACCCGCTCTACCTCCACGACCTGAGCGAGTTCGGCGTCGACTACGCCCTGGACGAGCAGGGGCGCTGGCGGCCGGACTTCCTGCCCACGTGGCTGATTCAAGCCCCCGAGGTCCACCCCCTGCTGCTGCGCTGGGAGGGCCGCGTCGTGGGCTTCGCCTTCGTGGGCCAGTCCCCCTTCCCCTACATGACGCCTGGACGCGACTTCCGGATGAGCGAGTTCTTCATCCTGCGAAACGAGCGGCGCATCGGCCTGGGACGGCTCGCGGCCAGGGCCGTGTTCGACCTCTTCCCCGGCATCTGGGAGCTGTCCCAACTGCCGCGCAACCGCCCCGCCATCGCCTTCTGGCGCAGGGTCATCGACGAGTACACGGGGGGCGCCTTCGAGGACACCTTCATCGATGGTTCCCCCGCGCAGGTCTTCGACAGCCGGCAGCGCGTGGCGCCCGCACAGGGACGGTAGCCACGTGCCTTGCGCGGCTACTTCGTGCCCGAATCCGGCGTCTTCGCGTCAGCGCCGGCCGGCTTGCGCAGCGGGCACGCGACAATCGCTCCGTGCGGGTTGATGGCGTCGTTGCCGGACTCGACCTTCAGAATCTTCAGGCCCTCCCCCACGACGAATGTGTACCGCTTCGGCACCGACAGCAGCGGCATCTTCACGTCATAGGCGGAGACGACCTTCCCTTCAGGGTCGGGGATGAACGGGAACGGCGCCTTCAGCTCGGTCTTGAAGCGCGTGAGCGTCTCCGCGTCATCCATGCTGATGGCCAGCACCTGCCCCTGCGCCTTCTCCACGTCGGCGTAACGGTCCCGGTACGCCTTGAGCTCGCGGGTGCAGCCGCCCGTGAAGGCCTTGGGGAAGAAGGCCAGGATGACGGGGCCCTTCTTCACCATCTCCGACAACGTGTAGACGTTCCCCTCGGAGTCCTTCGCCGTGAAGTCCGGCGCCGTCTCTCCGGCCTGGGGAATGGCACCGCTGAAGAATCCCGCAACGAGCAATGGCACGAGCATGGGCGGGACTAGACAGGACATCCCGCCCCCGGACAAGGCAGAGGCACGCTACTTCTTCGCCGCCTCCGCCATCCGCGCCCACACCGCCGACGCGGCCTCGCGCGCCTGCTCCGCCACCACGGAGGGGCTCACCGACAGCGGCCGGCGCGCCCACATGCGCCACACGCCATCCACCATCACCGCCTCCACGTGCCGGCTGCCCAGGCCGAACACCACGTGCCAGGCCAGGTTCTCCGCCGTCAGCGGCGTGGCCGGCAGGTAGTCCAGGATGAGCAGGTCGGCGAGCGAGCCCTCGCGCATGGGCCCCACCGAGGCTTCGAAAATCTGCGACGCCATGCGGTGCCCGTTCGCCAGGTAGCGCAGCACATCGATGGGCTGCCCCGCCTCACGTGAGCGCAGGTACGCAGCCTGCGCCTCCGCGAACAGGTCCGCCGACACGCCATCCGCGCCCAGCGTGGCCCGGGCCCCGAACTTCAGCGCCGGCGCGTACCCCACCTCCAGCCCCTGGTTGGCGCGCGGCGTGTGCACCAGCCACGCACCGGTGGCAATCACCTGCGCCAGGTCCGCCCAGTCCAGGTGGCCCACATGCGCCAACTGACTCTTGGGCGACAGCAGGCCCGCCTCCAGCAACCGCGACACCGGCGAGGCGCCGTAGTTCTCGTTGGACAGGCGCTCATCGAGCGGGTCCTCCGCAAGCGGCAGGTGCAGGCCACCATCGCCCAGCGCCTTCAGCGCCTCCGAGAGCCCTGACAGCGCATCCGGACCGTTCGTGAAGCACGGCGCCGCGCCCACCTGCCCCCGGAAGCGCCCCTTCGCCTTCTTCGCGAAGCTGACCGTCTCCTCCAGCCCCTCCTCGCGGCCGAGCGCACCCTGGCGATCCGACACCGCGTAGGCGAGCACGCCGCGCACGCCCACCTCATGGAGCCCGCGCGCCAGCCGCACCAGCGAGCCCGAAATCGCCTTGGGCGAGGAGTGCAAATCGCACACGGTGGTGGTGCCGCACTGAAGCGCCTCCAGCCCTCCGGCACAGCCCGCAACCTGCACGGCGTCCAGGTCGAGCGCGTTCTCGTACGGCCACGCCACCTGCTCGAGGATTTCCTGGTAGGTCTCCAGCGGCGGACGCGGCATGCCACGGCCCAGCACCGCGTACAGGCGGTGGTGCGCGCTCACCAACCCCGGGAAGACGAGCTTGCCCGACAGCGCCACGACTTCGTCATCCGGGCCCGGCGTCAGGTCCGGCCCACGGGCGACGATTCGCTCTCCTTCGATGCGCAGGTCCACGCGCTCGACCAGCGCCGGCTCCAGTTCGACGACGTAACCACCCTTGAGGACTGTGCCCAACCATCCCTCCGGCCGCAGCGCGTGCGTGTGTCTGGGCCACCTCCCGCCAGGCCCATGAGACAGGACGAACGTTAACATTCCCGCTCCCTCGCGCGAGCGGGGAGGTAGAGGACCCCCACCCGCCGTAATGGCCACAACACTGTGCGCGGACGGGCGCCTACACGTAGACTGCGCGCACTTTGGAGCCGGAGCAGAACCCCTATCAGGTGGGTCGCTACCGACTGTCCGCGCGAATCGCGACAGGCGGCATGGCGGAGGTGTACCTGGGCCGCCGCATCGAGGACGACGGCAGCCGTGGGCCCTCGGTCGCGGTGAAGCGGTTGATGCCGCACCTCGCCTCGGACCGGCGCGTGGTGCAGATGTTCCTCAACGAGGCCCGCATCACCGCGCAGGTGAGACACCCCAACGTCGTCACCATCATCGAGCTGGGCATGGAGGGCACCGAGCCCTTCATCGCCATGGAGTTGCTGGAGGGACGTTCGTTCGCCGAGCTGCGTCAGGAGGCCGCCGAGCACGGACACCGCGTGCCGCTGGGCATCACCCTGCGCGTGCTGGTGGAGGCCTGCCGGGGCCTGGACGCGGCGCACCGCGCCGTGGATGAAGCGGGCCGGCCGCTGCGCATCGTCCACCGCGACTTCACGCCCGACAACATCCACGTGGGTGTGAATGGCGCGGTGAAGGTCATCGACTTCGGCATCGCCAAGGCGGACGCGCTGGGCTCGGGCACGGAGCCCGGCACCCTCAAGGGCAAGTTCTTCTACATGTCGCCGGAGATGATTGCCGGCAAGCCGGTGGACCATCGCGCCGACCTGTTCGCCGCGGGCGTCATGCTCTACGAGCAGCTCTGTGGCCGCCGGCCCTTCACCGGACTGTCCGCCGACGAGGTGCTGGGCCGCATCGCGGAGGGACGCCCCAAGCCGCCCACCGCCTTCGACCCGTCCGTGCCCACCGCGCTGGAGCTGGTGTGCCTCACCGCGCTGGCCCGAGAGCCGGCCGCGCGCTTCGACAGCCTGGAAGACTTCATCGCCGCCATCGAGTCGATTGGTGGCGCAGCGGAGATGGCCACGCCCGAGCAGCTGGCCGCCTACGTGGATTCGCTCTTCCCTCCGGACCGCGACCCCAAGCGACTGGCCCTGCGGCGCGCGCGGCTCGCGGACCCATCCCACGGAAGTACGCCGGCGCCCCACACCCGGCCCATCCTGGGCGTGGTAGACGCGCCCACCGCGTGGCCCCAGGTCTCCCGGACCACGAACCCCGACGCGGCAACGGTGGCGGGCGCCACGCGGAAGGCACCCACGGACACGGCCGCCTCCATCGCCCCGGATGAACACGCCCCGAGCAGGCGACGCTCGCGCCTGGTCCCGCTCATCGCGGGCGTGCTCGCGCTGGGTGCAGCGGGCGCGGGTGCGACGTGGTTCCTCACGCGTCCCGCAGCGCCCCCCGCCGAGCGCCTGGCCCGGGCGGAGTCCGCCTCCACGGCGGATGCGAAGGCGGCTGCCCTGGAGGGACTGGCGTCGGATGACCGGGCAAGCGCGGAGGAGCTGAGCCGGGCGGGCGCGCTGCTGCTGGAAGCCGGCGCGCACGCGCAGGCCCTGGCCCTGGCGGATGGCTTCGCTGCGCGCTTTCCCAAGGACATCGAGGCGCACCTCATCGCCGCGCGGGCCGCCACGGAGCTGCGACTGGGCAAGCGGGCCGAGCGCGCCATCGAGGAGGCCACCGCGCTGGCCCCCAAGGACCTCCGCCCACCGCTGGCGCTGGCCGATCTGCGCGAGCGTCAGGGGGACATCCCGGGCGCGCTGGCCGCGCTGGCCACGGTCCACGCCCGGAAGCCCGGCTCCGCGAAGGTGACGCCACGCTACGGTCTGCTGCTCTCGCAGAGTGGCCGGCTGGATGAGGCCGCCAGCGTGCTCTCCGCGTGGACTCGCTCCCACGATGACGCCGCGAGCCTCGCCGAGCTCGGCTTCGTGCGCTTCCGACAGCAGCGCGTGGACGAGGCCGCCACCCTGCTCAAGCGCGCGATTCGGAAGGCGCCCAAGCTCGCCGTGGCGCACTACTACCTGGGGGCCGTGCTCTTCCGGCAAGGCGACACCGCGGGCGCCGAGCGTGCCTACGTCGAAGCGGACCGGCTCTCTCCCGAGGACCCACGGGCGCTGGCCTCCCGTTGCCAGCTCCACGCCCACACCGGCAACACGGCGGGGGTCACCGAGGTGAAGCGCGCCTTGTCCGAGCGCTTCCCGACGCGCGCGGAGGCCCTGGCCGCGGAGTGCGTCGCGGTGAAATGACGCCGACACTTCGTGCGTCACGGCTCCGGCCCATTAACTTCGAGGCCATGCGCTTTCGCAGCACTCGCTTCGCCCTCGGAGTCCTGCTCGCTGGTGCCACGGCGTGCTCGTCCTCGGACACTTCGCGCCGGCCCACGGAGGATGCCGGTATCGTCCCTCCCACGGGTGAGGAGCCCGCGGTGCCGGAGCGCACGGCCTGCACCGGCCTCACGGTAGGGCCCGGCACCTACGACTGGACGGTGGAGCACGACGGGCGCACCCGCCACTACCGCGTCCACGTCCCCCCGGGCTACGACGCCACCCGGCCCACCGCCGCCGTGCTGGCCTTCCATGGCCTCGGCTCCAATGAGGTGGAGATGGAGGGGCTGATGCGCCTGTCCACGCTGGCCGACACGGAGGGCTTCCTCGCCGTGTATCCCCGGGGCCTCGGCGCCTCCGAAATCAATCACCAGGGGACTGACGGCCCCTACCGGGGATGGAACGCGGGCGCGTGCTGCGGCCCCGCCTGGACGGCCAAGGTCGATGACGTGGGCTTCGTGGACACGTTGCTGGCGGACCTGGACACGCGCGTGTGCGTGGACACGCGCCGGACCTTCGCCACGGGCTTCTCCAACGGTGGCTTCTTCTCGTACCAACTGGCCTGCCAGCGCGCGAGCCGCTTCGCCGCCATCGCCCCCGTGGCGGGCATGGAGGGCGCCACGCCCTGCAACCCGTCGCGCCCCGTGCCGGTGCTGCACATGCACGGCACCGCCGACCCGGTCATCCGCTACCAGGGTGGCAGCAACCTGGGCCCCTTCGGCGGCACCTACCCGTCCGCCGAGGAGTCCGTGCGCCGCTGGGCCGAGCGCAACGGCTGTACGGGCCCCACCGTGGAGACGTACCAGCAGGGCGACAGCACCTGCACCGCCGCCACCGGGTGCAGCCCGGAGTCCGCCACCGCGTCCCTGTGCACGGTGCAGGGCGGCCAGCACACCTGGCCCGGCTTCACGGACTTCAACCACGGCGGCACACCCCACCTGGACGCCACGCGGGAAGCGTGGAAGTTCTTCCAGACACGCCCCCGGCCCTGAGCCCACCGCGAGGAGAACCCCGCCATGCCGTCACGCGCCCTCATCATCAACGCCGACGACCTGGGCTACGACCCAGCCGTCACGCGCGGCATCCTCCGCTCCATGCGCGAGGGCGTCGTCTCGTCGGCCACCTTCATGGTGAACACGCCCTTCTCCGAGGCCACCGCGCGCGAGGCCCGGGGACTCTCCATCGGCCTGCACCTCAACCTCGCCCGGGGCACGCCCGTGTGGAGCGGCTTCCCACGCGAGCTGCTCGGCGAGGACGGCGGCTTCGTGGAGGCCCGCGCGGGCAGCCTGTCTGCGGACGTGGTGGAGGCGGAGGCCTTCGCCCAGCTCGCACGGCTCGCGAGCCTGCTGGGCCAGCCGGCCACGCACGTGGACGTACACAAGCACCTGCACCTGCACGCGGGAGTCCTGGAGGGCCTGGCCCGGGCGGCGCGGAGCGTGGGCGTCCCGGTGCGCTCCATCGACGCGGAGATGCGGCGCACGCTGCGGGCCCAGGGCGTCGCCACCAACGCACACTTCGTGGGGGACGCGGGCGCGGAGGCGTACTGGACGCTGGAGCGCTTCGCGTCGGAGCTCACCGCCCTGCCCCAGGACGGCGTCATCGAGCTGATGTGCCACCCGGGCTACCGGCCGGAGACGCTGAAGAGCGGCTACGCGGCCCAGCGAGAGGTCGAGCTGGAGACCTTCCTCCACCCCCAGGCGCGCGAGCTCCTGGCCCAGGCGGGAATCGTCCCGGTGGACTTCCGCGTACTCACGTCCGGGAGCTGAGCAGGTCCAGCGGTGCCTCGGCCGTGGACCGCCGCTCCACGGCGAGCGCGTTGCGCACCCGGGTCACCAGGTCCTCGGGCCGGTAGGGGCGCGTACACAACGACGTGCCCTCATGCGCCCACCAGGGGCGCTCATCCCCAGCCAGCAGGATGGGCACCGGCCGCGCGCGCGGCAGCGTGGCGAAGGTCTCCAGGAAGACGCTCGTCTGTCCCTGCGTGGCGCTGGTGGACAGGACGATGAGGTCCACCGGCAGGTGCGTGGCTCGCCGCAGCGCCTCGGCCCCGTCGCGCGCCGTCAGCACCTCGAAGCCCTCGGAGAGCAGCACCTGCTCCGCCGCGGCCTCCTGGGTCTGGTCCTCGTCCAGCAGCAACAGCCGGTGGGGCAGCCGCCTCACGTCGTGCGGCGCCATGCGAGGCAGGCTCAGCGAGAAGGTGCTGCCCTTCCCTTCCGCGCTGCGCATCGACAGCGCGCCGCCGTGAAGCCGGGCGATGGAGTGGCTGATGAAGAGGCCCAGCCCCAGTCCGCCGAAGTGGCGGTGCGACACGTTGCGCGCCCGATAGAAGCGCTGGAACACCTGCGACTGGTCCGCGCCCGGAATGCCGATGCCGTGGTCCTGGACGTGGATGCGCGCCTCGCCCGGGGAGCGCTCCACCGTCACGACGATGGGCTCTTCCGGCGCGCTGTACTTGTGCGCGTTCTCCAGCAGGTTCACCAGCACCTGCTCCAGCCTGTCCCTGTCCCCGCGCACCCAGACGCGCTCACGGGGCACTTCCACCGCGAAGGGCCGCTCGAAGGCCGCGCGGAAGTGGTCCACCACCTCCGCCACCAGTTGCCCCACCTCCAGCGGCGCCAGGTCCAGTGCCAGCCTCCCCGCGTCCAGGCGCGACGCGTCCAGCAGGTCATCCACCAGCCCCACCAGCCGGTCCACCTGCCGCTTGGACTTGAGCACCGTGGCCAGGTCCACCGGCTGGCCCGACGACAGGCGCCGCTCCATGGTGAAGAGGCCCAGCTTCAGCGGCGTGAGCGGCGTCTTCAGCTCGTGGCTGGCGATGGAGATGAACTCCTCGCGCACCTGGAGCGCCGCCTTGGCCTCGCGCAGCAGGCGCGCGTTCTCCACCGCCACCGCCAGCTGGTTCGCCGCGGCGCTCCACAAGTCCAGCTCCCGCACGGAGAAGGACGTGCCCTGTTCCTTGTAGAGCAGCAGCAGGCCCACCGTCCGGCGCGGCGCGCACAGCGGCACCGCGGCGAAGATGGAGCCCATGGAATCCCCATAGCCCCGCTGGATGCCCAGTTGCGCCTGACGCAGCGCCAGCGCCTGCCGGAACGGGTCCGACTGGGAGTCGAAGGTCGCCTCGGGGGACTCCGAGCCGGCCAGGTCCGACACCGCCACCCGGCGCAGGCTCCCGCCCTCCTCTTCGCAGAGAAAGACCTCGGCGCGGCGCACATGCGCGCAGCGGACCAGGGCCACCACGGCGGCGGCGCAGACGCTGTCCACCTCCAGCGTCTCCCCCACCGAGCGGGCAATCTCCTGCACCGCCTGGGAGAAGGCCCCCTCGTCGTCCACGCCCGAGGGCTCCACCACCAACCAGACGCCCGCTGCCTCGCCCGCCGAGGCGGGCTTCACCTGCACCCGGACCTGACGCAGCGCGCGGGTGATGACGTGGCCGGTGTGGGACGCACCGTCCCGGATGGCGCGCTCCAGGGCGTCCAGGCTCCGGGTGCGCTCCAGGGCGTCCCGCAGGTCGCCACCGGCGTGCAGCGCCACGCCCGTCTTGTGGGCGAATCCTTCCTCGCACCACTGCACGCGCAGGTCCGGACCGACGCGAACCAGCGCCAGCGGCAGGCACGAGAATGCATCTTCGACGTCGGAGGGAAGCGGCATGTGCTCGGGCAGGGGTAGAGGCTCCCCTTGATTATGGGCCCCTGCCCACGCGGCAACCGGGCCCTCCCCAGGATTCCCCCCTGCTGGACGCCAGGCGCGTTGGCAGGCGGACATCGAAGGGAGGGATGACACGCGGCGTTGGTGTGGTAGACGACAGCGCCATGCCCTCGCAGCCGTCCAAGGAACTTCAGACCTTCCCCAACCCCGCCGCCGATCGCGACTACGAAATCGTGTTCGACGTCCCGGAGTTCACCTGTCTCTGCCCGCTCACCGGTCAGCCGGACTTCGCACGTTTCAAAATCACCTACGTGCCGGACCAGAGCTGCATCGAGCTCAAGAGCCTCAAGCTCTACATGTGGGCGTACCGCAATGAGGGGGCCTTCCACGAGAAGGTCACCAACACCATCGCGGACGACATCATCAAGGCCATCCAGCCGCGCAAGCTCACCGTGGTGGGCGACTTCTTCGTGCGCGGCGGCATCGGCACCATCGTCACCGTCACGCACGACAAGTCCAAGCAGCAGGCCTGAGCCACCCGCCGGCCTCAGCGGGTGAGCTGCTCCACCAGCGGCGCCCACTGGGCCTGGGTGAAGTAGAGCCCGGTGCCCGCCGCCGTCATCAACGCGATGGCGGCGGCCAGGGCCCACCTCAGCTTCCCGCCCTGGCGGGAGCGCCCCGTGTCGAACACCTCCACCGCGGCGTCCAGCTCGTGCGGCCGCATGAGCTGCTGGGCCTCCGTCTCCGTCAGCTTCTGACGGTGGCGCAGGAAGGCCACCAGCAGCGCCGCGTGGGACACCTGCACCTCCTGCGCGAGGAAGACGTCCAGCTCACGGCGCATGGCGGCGGCGTCGGGGAAGCGGTCCTCCGGCCTCACCTCCATGGCGCGCTGGATGATGCGCACCAGCGGCGCGGGGACGTTGGGCGCCACCTTGGAGAGCGGCGTGTACTTGCCGTCGCGAATCTTCGCGAAGACCTCGCCCGCCGTCTTGCCGTGGAAGGGCCGCGCGCCGGAGAGGGCTTCGTAGAGCAGCACGCCGAGCGAGAAGATGTCGGTGCGGCCATCCACCGGCACGCCCGTCACCTGCTCCGGGGACATGTACGACGGCGTTCCCACCGCCATGCCCTGCTGGGTGAGCGCCTCCATGCCCACGTCCTTGGCGATGCCGAAGTCCATCAGCTTCACCTCACCGGACTTGGTGAGCATGACGTTGGCGGGCTTGAGGTCGCGGTGGATGATGTGGCGGAAGTGCGCGTGGTCCAGCGCGCTGGCGATGCGCGCGGCGATGACGCCGGTGACATCCGCTGGCAGCGGGCCTTCCTTGATGAGCGTGTGGAGGGTGGGGCCGTCCACCAGCTCCATCACCATGAAGAGGCTCTCACCCTTCTCCACCATGTCGTAGAGCGTCACGATGTTCTGGTGACGGAAGGCCGCGAGCGCGAGCGCCTCGCGCCGGAAACGCGACAACGTCTCCCTGTCGCGCTGGCCATCCGGGAGCAGTTCCTTGATGGCGACTTCGCGCTGCAGCATCTCGTGCAGGCCTCGGTACACCAGGGCCATGCCACCACGTCCCAGCTCTCCGAGTACGCGGTAGGCACCAATCTTCCGATGACGAACGGGCTTCGCAGCAGGGGGCACGGCGCGCAGGCTATCGAAGCAGGCGCACAGCGTCGATGGGTGGAATGTGGCCGCGCGCCGCCGGGCCGGGTCCGAGCATTCATGTCCTGGCCCCGCACGATGAAAGCCCGTCTCCTCCTCCCCGTTCTCGCGCTCTTCACCTTCAGTGGCTGCTTCCACCATCACCACTACGACTCGCGTCCGCCCAAGTCGAAGAAGTCCAAGCGGAGCAGCAAGCACTGCCACCCGAGCCAGTACTGGGACGGCACCGAGTGCAAGCACAAGGGCAAGGGCAAGGGCGCGCGGAAGCACGACGGGCGCTGACGACTCGTGGCGGGACGGCCCCCATGTCACGGTGAGGCTGTCCCGTCGAGACGCTGGGAGCGGTAGGGTGGAAGGCGCTCATGCGCGCCGAAGCCTCACTGCCGCCGTTGGCCGCTCCTGGCGTCCGCCTTCCCCTCAACGAGGTCCGTGAGGAGCGCGTCACCCTGCTCGACGGCGGGACGGAGGCGTACCCGCGGATGCTGGAGGCCATTGCCACCGCGCAGGGGCGGGTGCACCTGGAGGTCTACACCTTCGAGCGGGATGGCATTGGCGCGAGGTTCCTCGAAGCACTGGTGGCGGCGGCGCACCGGGGCGTCGCGGTGAAGGTGGTGGTGGACGGCTGGGGCAGCATTGGCGCCAGCCGGCACCTCACGCAGACGCTGGAGGCCGCGGGGGCGAAGGTGCGCGTGTACAACCCGCTCACCTCGCTGTGCACGGGCCGCTCCTGGCGCAACCACCGGAAGATTCTCCTCGTCGATGACTCGGTGGCGTTCCTGGGAGGCATCAACATCGGGGACGCGTACGCGGCGAATGGGAATCAGCCCGGCTGGGCCGACCTGGCGCTGGAGCTGCGAGGTGACATCTGCCAGCAGTTGGGGGCCACGCTGCACGCGGGGGCCTCCGCGCTGGAGTCGGGCGCGGTGAAGTTGTTCCTGTCCGGCTTCGCGGGTGGGCACCGGCTGCGCAAGCGGTACCTCCAGGCGATTGACGGCGCGGAGCACGAGGTGGTGCTGGCGCACGCGTACTTCCTGCCGGACAAGGGCTTCATGCGGGCGCTCAAACGCGCCTCGCGGCGAGGCGTGACGGTGCGGCTGATGCTGGCCGGGCGCAGCGACGTGGTGTTCGCGCGCGCGGCGACCATGCGGCTGTACCGCGACTTCCTGCGCGCCGGGGTGAGCATCCACGAGTGGACCGACTCCACGCTGCACGCGAAGGCGGCGCTGGTGGACGGAAAGAAGCTGCTGGTGGGTAGCTTCAATCTGGACCCGCTGTCGCTGGTGAACCTGGAGACGCTGGTGGAGGTGGAGGAACCCGGCGTGGCGGCGCAGGCGCAGCGGTGGCTCGACAAGCACCTGCGCGGCTCGCGGCGAGTGTACCTGGAGGACTGCGCTCGCTCCGGGCTCCAGCAGTGGCTGCTGGACATCGTGGGGCTGGCCGTCGCCCGCCTCGCGGAGCGCTTCGCCAGCTTCATGGGCCGGCGGCGGAAGCGGTAGCGTGTCCCCGTGTGTGCGTGGCCCCATGGCCCTGCACGGGAGGGGACATGCCGCGACGTCCGTGGATGGCGCTGGTGGTCAGTGGCCTGGTCGCCGGTTGCGCGGCGCGGCCGGAGCGCTACGGCTTCGACTCAGCGACCAGCGCGTGCCGGCAGAATCCGGCGGCGTGCGCGCGAATGGCGGGCGAGGAGGCCGTCCTCCCTGGCCCCCGGGCCCTGCGGGTGGCGGCCTCCATTGGCACCGCGGGCGGCGCGGCGCTGCGACTGCTGAAGGCGGAGGAGCGGGATGCCATTGAAGAGGCCCTCGCGCGTTGTGCCGAGGACGCCCGCTCGACCATCCTGCTCGAACGCTTCGGTGGCCGGAATCCGACCTCGGAGGAATGCAGGGAAGAGGTAGACCGAGATGCCCAAGGCCAGCCCGTCACCCGAGCCATGAAGCTGGGAATCGAGATGCACCGGATGGCGCTCGACTGCGCCTGGCGGGAGCTGAGCAAGCAACGCCCAGGAGGGTTCAGCGTGGAGCCGAGATACCATCGCGATCCGCGAACCCAGACCTGGGAAACACTCAGCGACAAAGAGGTACAGGCGCTCGTGCAGCAGGGCCGCGGCAGCGAACTGAAGGGCTCGCTCATCCCCGATGTCGTCATTCACGCGGGAAGCCCCCATCAGGCACTCGTCGTGTACGACTTCAAGTTCCCCTGCCTGGGCGATGACCCATCGAAGTGGAGGGTCTACCCCAGAGGACATCCGCACGCGGGCCGAACGCAGAAGTTCATGTACGAACTGGCGGTGGGTGCGCGAGCCTTCCGCATCATTCCCCGGTGGGGAGTCCTGCCATGACCGAGCACTACCCTCGCCTTCGCGTCCATGCCCGCAATGGGCACCTCGTCCTTCGGGAAGGACTGAACATCTGCTTCTACATGCATCGGCCGCATGCCGCCGTGGCGCAGCATGTCCTGCATGCCCTGGAGACCTTTCGGGAGGCGGTCGGCGCTGACGTCTTTGGCAGATATGCCGATTCAGAAGGGGACTGGCACCCGCTGGATGCGTCGGGCTGGCAGCACGTCCAGAGCGACCTCCAGGCCGATGACTGGGCCGTGGTCCGGCTCCAGAGCGGTCCCCACGAGGAAGCGATTCACGCGTTCGAGTATCACGGGAAGGACCTCCAGGCCGCCGCCACCGAAGCCCCAGGCGCCGTCTCCGCGCTGGGATTCTGGTTGCCCACTGAACGCCTGGAGGCCTGGGGTCCCCAACGCATTCGCGAGCTCGCGCTCGAACTGGCACGACCGCTGCCCTTCTGCTCCGGACACGCGGGCCTCTCGTTCAATGGGGAGCTCGACCTCGTGGGCGTCGAGCAGCAAACCGATGCGTGGCGCTTCCGTTACCCGGGGCTCGACATCATCGACCTGGGAGGGCTCTCCTGGAAGCTGGGCACGCGACTCCGAGGGCCTTCCTGGCTCACCTTCCTGGGCCAGCCCGTGCTGGACGAACTGAACGGTGTCATGGGCCTCCAGGCTCGCCTGGGCGCGGCGAGCACCACGGTGCAGGCCCTGGATGACGGTCGAGCCGTCGTCACGCTCGGGGAACGGCCAGAAGCCGGGGATATGGACCAGGGCGACAGGCTCCCCGCCTATCGCGAACTGGCCCGTGCGCTGGAGCCTTGGATGTATCGCGAGGAGCACCTGCTCGGATTCGGAGCGGAAGCGCAGCGCCGCTGGGAACGCCGCTTCCTCGACTGAGCAACCGATACAGGGCTGTCACTCGCTGAAGCGAGGGGCCAACCTGCCGGTGCGGTTCCCGCTGCGATTACCACCGGAGCCCCGTAGACTCCGGCGAGAACCACCCATGCCTTCTCGCCCCACTCCGCCCGTCCTCGCCGCCATTGACGTGGGCACCAACGCCGTCCGTCTGGAGTTGGCGCGGCCAGACGCCGACGGCGCGCTCGAAACGCTGCACCAGGAACGCGACGCCATCCGCCCGGGAGAGGGCGTCTTCGCCACCGGCTCCATGCCGGAGGAGACGGCCGAGCGCCTGCTGGCCACCCTGCGCCGCTACGCCGCCCTCTGCCGCCGCCACAAGGCCCAGGTGCGCGCCGTGGCCACCAGCGCCATGCGCGAGGCCAAGAACAGCACCGACATCGTCCGCCGCGTGCGAGAGGAGGCCGGCCTCAACCTGGAGGTCGTCAGCGGAAAGGAAGAGGCCCGCCTCATCTGCCTGGGCGTGCTCCACCGCAAGCCGTCCCACACGCGCTCGCTCCTCATCGACATCGGCGGAGGCAGCACCGAAATCGCCACCGCCATGGGCGAGAAGCCCGACAACCTCTGGAGCCTCGCGCTGGGCTCCGTGCGCCTCACCGAGGTCTTCGACGCCTCGCGCACGGTGCCGCCCCGGCAGCTGCGCCTCATGCGCAGCTTCGTCTCGGACGTGCTGCAAAAGACGCTGCCCCCCACGGTGCCCAACGTCCCCCGCGTGGCGCTCGGCTCGTCCGGCACCATCAACGCCGTGGTGTCCTTCGCAGCCGCGGAGAACAGCGGCAACGCCACCGTCCGGCAGCTCACGCAGACGGTGGACACCCTGGCGCAGATGCCTCCCGAGCGCCGCCGCAAGCGCTTCGACCCGCGCCGCGCGGACATCATCGTCTCCGGCGCTGTCATCCTGGAGGGCGTGGCCAGGCACCTGGGCGTCGAGTCCGTCAGCGTCGTCAACCGCGGCCTGCGCGACGGCATCCTCGTGGACCTGCTCTACCGGCAGGATGAGCACCGCGAGGACCACAGCCTCGCGGACGCCGCCCTCGCCCTGGGCAAGCGCTTCTACTTCGACGAGAAGCACGCCCGCCAGGTCGCCCGGCTGTCACTCACCCTGTTCGACAACCTGGCCGCCCTGCACCAGTTGCCGCTGTCGGTGCGCTCCCACCTGGAGGTCGCCGCCCTCCTCCACGACGTGGGCCACGCCGTCAGCTACGAGCGGCACCACAAGCACACGTACTACCTCATCCGCCACGCCGACCTGCCGGGCCTCGCCGACCGCGAGCGCGAGCTGGTGGCCCGCGTCGCCCGCTACCACCGGCGCAGCCCGCCGGAGCTGACCCACGCCGGCATGGCGGGCCTCAACCCGGCCGAGGCGAGGACGGTGCGCAAGCTGGCCACCTTGCTGCGCGTGGCCAACTCGCTGGACGTCAGCCACCACCAGCCCATCAAGGACTTCAAGGCCACCAACGGCCGCGATGGCGTGGCGCTGCACCTGCACACCCGGCACCCCGTGGACCTGGAGCTGTGGAACGCGGACCGAGAGGTCGTGAACTTCCGCCGCGTCTTCGGCAAGCGGCTCACCTTCCACGTCCACCAAGCATCCAGCGGCCGCTAGCCCCCGCTCCCCCGGCCGTCGGGCAGAAGAGGGGGCGGCGCTCGCTTTGCCCTCACCCGGGGCGATGCCCAGGCTCCAAGTCACGCGGGTCTGCGTCCGCGCAGGCCCTTTTCGTCTTGGGGCCCCGAGGGGGCAGGAGCGCGCGCAATGAAGGCTGTCGTTTTCCATGGGATTGGGGACATCCGGCTCGACGACGTGGAGGAGCCGCGAATCGAGAAGCCGACGGATGCCATCGTCCGCCTGACGGCGAGCGCCATCTGCGGCACGGACCTCCACATGATTCGCGGCACCATGCCGGGCATGAAGCCGGGCACCATCCTGGGCCACGAAGGCGTGGGCGTCATCGAGGCGCTGGGCGATGACGTCCGCAACCTCAACATCGGCGACCGGGTGGTCATCCCGTCCACCATCGCCTGTGGCAACTGCTCGTACTGCCGCGCCGGGTACCACGCGCAGTGCAACGACGCCAACCCCAACGGCCCCAGCGCGGGCACGGCCTTCTTCGGCGGTCCCCAGGAGACGGGGCCCTTCCACGGCATGCAGGCGGAGAAGGTGCGGGTGCCCTTCGCGAACGTGGGCCTGGTGCGCATTCCCGAGGGCGTCAGCGACGAGCAGGCCATCCTCATCTCCGACATCTTCCCCACCGGCTACATGGGCGCGGAGCTGGCGGAAATCAAACCCGGGGACACCGTGGCGGTGTTCGGCTGCGGGCCCGTGGGCCTCTTCGCCATCGTCAGCGCGAAGCTGCTGGGCGCCGGCCGCGTCTTCGCCATCGACTGCCACGAGGACCGGCTGGACCTGGCGCGGGCCCAGGGCGCCGAGGTCATCAACTTCGAGGAGGAAGATCCGCTCGAGACGCTCAAGCGCCTCACCAACGGCATTGGCGTGGACCGCGCCATCGACGCGGTGGGCGTGGACGCCATGCATCCGCACCACGGCCCCGCGGCGAAGAAGGCCCACCAGGAGAAGGCCGAGTTCAAGCGCGAGGTGAAGGAAGCCGCCCCGAAAACGAATCCCAAGGGTGACAACTGGGTGCCCGGTGACGCGCCCGCACAAGCCCTGATGTGGGCCGTGGAGGGACTGGCCAAAGCCGGCACCCTGTCCATCATCGGCGTCTATCCGGCGCAGGTGCGCACGTTCCCCATCGGCATGGCGATGAACAAGAACCTCACGATGAAGATGGGCAACTGCAACCACCGCAAGTACATCCCCAAGCTGCTGGAGCTGGTGCGCACTGGCGTGGTGGACCCCACGGCCATCCTGTCCCATGTGGAGCCCATGGGCAGCGCCATTGACGCGTACCGCAACTTCGACGCGCGCAAGCCCGGCTGGGTGAAGGTGGAGCTGGAGCCCACGCAGCTCCAGTAGGGCCCCGAGGCCCACACCGCTCACGCGTCCAGCAGCAGGCACGAGTCTCCGAACTCGTGCCCCAGGTAGCCGCGCGCCTCCGCGTGCGCGGCCACCTCCTGGAGCAGCGGCAGCGGCGCGAAGGCCTGGAGCAACGCATGGTGGTGGCTCCCCGGCTCGTGCACGCCGGTGAGCAGGCCGTGCACCAGCCGTGGCACGAAGCCCGGCCCCAGCAGCAGGTCCGTCACCTCTTCCCCCGCCACCAGCCAGCCGCCGTGCCGCGCCGCGCGGCCCTCCAGGGCCCGCACCACGGTGGTGCCCACCGCCACCACCCGCCCCCCGGAAGCGCGCGTGTGCAGGATGGCCTCCACCGTGGCGGCGGGAATGTCGGAACGCTCGGGCCGAGGCAACGCCGCATCCAGCACCGCGTCTCCCGTGGAGGACAGCCCCGCCGCGTGGGTGAGCGAGGCCAGCCGCACGCCCTGCTTGCGCAGCGTCAGCAGCACGCTCCAGGAGAGGGGCAGCCCCGCGGAGGGCGCCTCCACGGACCAGGGCCGCGCGCCATACGCCGTCTGCACATGCCACAGCGACAGCGGCGCCTCCATGTACGCGTACTGCACCGGACGCCCGCTCCGGTAGAGCCCGGACCAGAGCGCCGCCCCCGTCTCGTCGAAGGCCACGCGCAGCAACCGGGGAGACGGTGGCAGCACCGCCACCACCCGCGCCTTCAGGCCTCCCACCACGAGCCCCGCGCCCACGGCCAGCACCGGCGGCGGTGGCCGGTCCTCCGTGCGCCGTCGCCAGTCCCCCGCGCCGAAGAGCACCCCTGTCCAGGTGCCGTCCGGCTCGCGTGACAACAGGCGCAGCTCGATTCGCTCTCCGGACTCCGTTCGCCCCACCAGGGACGCGGGCAGCGTGGCGGCGTCGTTCACCACCAGCAGGTCCCCGGCGCGCAGCAGCGACGGGAGGTCCGCCACGCGGGTGTCGCGATAGCGGCGAGCGCGCGGCTCCACATGCAGCAGGCGGCCCTCCTCGGGGCGGTCCGCGGGCCAGCGCGCGGGCTTCATGCGGCCTCCAGCTTCGCCGCCTCCAGGCGGGCGCCCGAGGACACCGACTCCGACTGCCACGCCACCCACTCCACGAGCCGGGCCGCCACCGTCTCCGGGCGGCTCAACTGCGAGTAGTCCCCATCCGGCACCGCGTCGCGGTACATCCGCGTGTCCATCTCCCCGGGGTCCACCGAGACGAAGCGCACGCCCGTGCCCTCCAGCTCCGCGGCCCAGACGCGCCCCAGGTGTTCCAGCGCGGCCTTGGACACGCCGTATGCGCCCCAGCGGGGATAGGCGGACACCGCCGCATCCGAGGTGATGTGCATGACCAGCCCCTTGCCTCGCACCGCCATGTTCCCCGCCACCGCCTTGGTGAGGCGGAAGGGGCCCACCACGTTGACCTCCAGCACGCGCTGCAGGTCCTCGCAGGCAGTGTCCAGCAGCAGCGGCAGCGGTGTGGGCCCCAGCGTGCTCGCGTTGTGGACCAGCACGTCCAGCGGGCCCACCAGCGCGGTGGCCGCGCCCACCATCGGGTAGATGGCCTCCTTGTCCCCCACGTCGTAGGCCAGCGCGTGTGCCTCCAGCCCCTCCCAGCGCAGCGCCTCCGCGACGGCCTCCATCTCCGCGGCATGACGCGCCACGCCCACCACCCGCGCGCCTCGGCGAGCCAATCCATTCATCAGCGCCAGCCCCAGTCCCCGGCTCGCGCCCGTAATCAGGATGCTCTTGTCGATGCGAATCATTCGTGCGTTCTCCTTGTGACGGGAGATACACGCCGCTCTCCATTCTGTTGGCATATGGTCCAAGGGCTTGGCAGATTGCCAATCCATGAACGACGATGACCTGCCCGGCAGACTGGCCCGCAACATCCGTTCCCTGCGCGAGGCGCGAGGCGCCACACAGGCGCAACTGTCCCGGCTTGCGGGCGTGCCGCGCGCCACCTGGGCCCATCTGGAGTCCGGCGCGGCCAACCCGACACTGTCCGTGCTGCACCGCGTGGCCGCCGCGCTCCAGGTGTCGCTGGAGGAGCTGATTGCGAAGCCCCGCGCCAGTGCCCGGCACTACCCACGCGCCACCCTGCCCGTCCGGACGCGTGGTGGCGGCATTCTGCGCAAGCTGCTGCCGGACCCGCTGCCGGGCATGGAGTTCGACCGCGTGGAGCTGCCGCCGCAGGTGCGCATCACCGGCGTTCCGCACACCCCCGGCACTCGGGAGTACCTGGCGTGTGAGTCGGGGGAGCTGGTGCTCGTCGCCAGTGGGGAGCGCTTCCACCTCCAGCCCGGGGACGTGGTTGTCTTCCGGGGGGACCAGAAGCACTCGTACGAGAATCCTGGAGCACGAACGGCCGTGGGTTACTCGGTCGTCCTGCTGGCGCCTTCGATATGAGTTCGCCGGAAGCGCCTGCCCGGGGAGGTACACTGGGGCCCATGGCGCACCTCTCGCGAGTCCTCACCGTCGTCCTGGGCGCCGCGCTCGGCGCGCTGGGGGCCTGGGTGTTGATGAAGCCCGCATCACCGTCGCTGCCGGACACGCCGTCCGTCGTGCAGCAGATGCGGGACGTGGCACGGCTGGAGACGCTGGAGGTCGCGCTCTACAAGAAGGTGACCTTCACGCCGGAGCCCCAGGCCACGGATGCGCTCTGGAAGGACGTGCTGAACTGGGCGCGTTACGCGCTCCAGAATCCGCATGGCCGCGCCATCGTCTTCGCGAACGCGCACCTGGGCTTCGACTTCCAGCGCTTCGACCGCTCTCATCTCCAGGTGACGGGCACGCGCGTCTACGTGGTGCTGCCGCCCATGGAGGTGAAGGTGGAGCTGCGTCCCGGCGAGACGGAGGTCATCGACTCCAACCTGGACAGCGAGCAGACGGCGCAGTTGCTGGAGAAGGCCCGCCTCGCCTTCGAGCAGGAGGTCCGCTCGAACGGGAAACTCCAGCGGCGGGCGCGGGAGTCAGCGGAGCGTTCGCTGCGGGCGCTGCTGCTCACGCTGGGCTACCGCGAGGTGCTCTTCGTGGACCACCTGCCCGCGGGCACGGCGGGCTGAAACCGCCTCACACCGCGGACAGACCCTCTTCCGTCAGACGGAAGGTGCCCGGGATTCCATCCGGCGAGGGCACGAGTCGCGCCAGCGCCTCGCACGCGGCGGCATCCGACTCGCGGCAGACCAGCACCAGCTCCCGCCGTCCGAGGGCCACGCGCAGGGGGCCCTCTCCCGCGAGCAGGGCCAGTTCCTTGCACTGCGTTGACAGAAGTAACCGCGCGGCGTCGTGGCCATCCCCCTCCGCGACGGCCCAGAGTCCGGAGAGGGCCTCCGCCAACCGGACTTCCCCCTGGTCGACGAGCACGGGCCGCACCGGAGCCAGACGCGAGGCGAGGTTGCTCCATGCCGCCGCGTCCGCCGACTCCGGCGTAAGTCCCGCGGGGGCCAGTGCGGCTTCGGGCAGGTAGCGCACGAACTCCGCGTCCTCCAGCACGTAGAAGACTTCCAGACCCGCGGGACCGGGCCGGTGCAAGGCGCCCACGGCGCGCGCCGCGAAGTCCGCTGGGCGCAGCACCGGACGCAGCCGCGCTTCCAACGCCGCGACCTCCGCGCTCAGGCCCGAGGACAACCCGCCGAGCCGCGCCGCCAGCGCATCCGCGTAGGCAGTGAGCCCCTGCGTGCCCGGGGACTCCTGGTAGGCCGCGTACAGCGAGCCCACGTCCACGCGTCCAACACCGCCCGTGGCGAGCTTCACGAGCAGGTCCTTCCCCTGCCGTCGGAACGCCACCCGGGCGCGGCCGAGCGCAGCGGTGAGCGCGGCGGTGAACTCCGGGCGCAGCACCTGCTCCTGGGGAACGGGCGGGGGCGGCAGGTCCACGGACTCCAGCTCCTCCTTCAGCAGCCGCGCCTCGGCGTCGAAGGGGTCGCGAGCCAGCGCATCCGCGACATAGGCACGCGCCTTGTCCGCTTCACCGCGCCGCAGGCCCAGCACCGCGAGCACCTTGAGCACCTCCGGGTCTCCTGGCGATTGGGCCAGGACCTCGGTCAGCAGCCGCTCCGCGTCGCCATGGCGCTCCAGTCCGAGCAGGGCCCGCGCCAGTCCCAGCCGCACAGGCAGGTCGCGTGGGAAGTCCCGCCGCAGGCTCTCCAGCAAGGGCAACGCCTCACGCTCAGCGCCCGCGTTGATGAGGGCGTGCGCCAGGGCCAGGCGCAAGGCGGAGCCGGTGCCACGCTGCGCCTCGGCACGGAGCAGGGCCAGCTCCGCGTCGCTCAGAATCTCACCCGCCTCCACCTTGCGGCGGACGCGCTCCAGGTCCAGGGGGGCACTCACTGGTGGGACTCTAACGACCATCTCGGCGCTGGACGATAGGTTCCCCAAACCATGCGAACACTCCTGTCACTCTGGCTACTGCTGCTCACGGCACCGTGGGCAGGCTGCGCGTCGGCTCCACAGGCGTCCACCCAGCCGGCATGGAACGGCGCCGAGGAGGCGTGCGCCACGCCAGATGAGGACCAGTGCGTCTCGCTCTTGTGCATGGGAGACGCCTGTGGCTTCTACCGGTGTCAGGACCTGGACGGCGCGGTGGAGCTCGCGCGCTTCCCACCGGCTCGCCCGCCCGCGGCGGTCGCGGCTCCCGGCAGAGGCCCCCGGAGGCACTGGGGCGGAGGACAGCACCTGCCTCGGGGCGCCGTCATGGTGTTCCCCAACTGGAATGGCGCCCCTGAGCGCTTCTTCTCAGCGCCACCTCGACTCACGCCTGGGCGCTGGGAGAAACACCACATCTTCCCGCAGGCAGAGGACCTCGCCCGCTGGTTCGAACGGCAGGGAGTGAAAATCCACGACTACACGATGCCCATTCCACGCCACGTCCATCAGCGAATTCACCGGGGCGGCGAACGCGGCGGCGAGTGGAACAGGGCCTGGCGTGAGTTCAAAGACGCGAACGAGGGTGCGACCCCAACCGAGATTTTCAGACACGCAGGGGAGCTGATTCACCGCTTTGAGCTCATGGGCGGTCCCATCCAGCCCTACTATTCTCGCCCTGGAGCATGAGGACGAATGACGCGTTTCTTCTGGCTGCGCGAAGACTCGACGGTGCAAGCCCACACCAACGGCAGCCTCAACGCCGCGCACAAGTGGGGGCTGCCGGGCCTCGCGGGATGCCCGGGCTGCGGTGAAACCTGGGCCAGTTCAGGACACCAGTATCCCGCCGTTGATTTGTCCGTCCTGCCCGAGCAGAGCGCCTTCTTGAAAGCCAGGCCTGAGCCATTCACCGAGTTCTCACGGCTCCGGGAGCTGGTACGGCCCCTGGCACCGCCAGGTGCCCTGCTTCCCCCGGGGACGACGTTCGGCCCGTTGGTGGGAACCGCCTCCGGGCGGTTCGGTTCCTTCGCCTGGCTGGGCAACAGTCTGCTGCTGATTCGCCACGAAGAACTGGAGCGACTTCGGGAGGAAGGCATCCGCGGGCTGCTCGGCGCGCGAACAGCGCTGCGGTTCCGGCAGAAGGACGCCCCCGAACTCCTGGAGCTTCAGCTCGACCCGCGTGGCCAACTGCACGCGGACTGCATGCCTCCCGACCTACCCCCCCGGTGCGCCACCTGCGGACGCCTCGGGTTCCGTCGACCCGACGAGCCCATCCTCGACGCGGCCTCGCTCCCAGCGGACGTGGACCTGTTCCGGGTGGGCAACTTCGCCACGATGATTGTCGGCACCGAGCGATTCATGGAAACGGTGCGCCGCCTGGAACTGGACGGAGTCTCGTTCCGCGAGCTGCCCACGCGCTGACAGGCGCGTCCTTCAGTGCCTGCTCGGCTGCTGCGGCTCCTGCATCGACATGGGCCGGCCCATGCTGGCCTCGGGCGCCTCGTCCTCGAGCATCCCACGAATCATCTCGCGCAGCTCACCGGAGTCCTCGTGGCCGTGCGCGGAGACGGCGTGCGAGATGGCCGCCTGGAATACCTCGTCCTCCTCGCCCGAAATCGTCAGCGTGCAGTGGGTGTCACTGGGCGCCTTCCGGCAGTCCATCGTCTTGCGTGACATGGTGGTGTCTCCTCCTCTCTCAGAGGTGGACACCGCCATCCAGCGCCACAAGGGAGGGACAGGCAGCCAGGGCCCGGCTGCCGTGCCCACCATCACACCTTCCACCTCAGCGCGCGTTGAGCGTGGCCACGAAGAACGCACTCCGCTCGCCGAACAGCCGCGCTGACACCGCATCGAATTGCTGCTGCGCCTCGGGCGTCTCGAAGTACTGGTCGTTCCACGAGCCCATGCCGCCAAACACATCGGACAGCAGATAGGCGAGCAGTCCACGCAGCTTCTCCTCGGACATCCCCAGCGACTGGAGCAGTCCCAACGAGCCCAGCCTGTCCTCGAAGACCTGCACCGGCCGCCCGTCGAAGCCCGCGGCCTTCACCGCCTCCAGGTAATCCGGCACCCGCTCCGGTGACAGCTCGTCGTAGCGCGGCGCCTGCCCTTCGAGCGCGAAGAGCGCCAGCTTGAACGCATCCGCGAAGTTCGAGCCCTGCGCGGCCGAGAAGGCAACTGCCTCCTGCAGTGCCTTCGTGAAGCCACGCCGCGCCTCGTCCCAGGAAGGCCCCTCGGACACGGGCGCGGGCCCGGCCGCCAGTTCGTGAAACAGGTACATCTGGTACACGTCGGGATTGGGCTGCAGGCGCAGCAACTCCTTGCCCGGAATCCGCCCCGGGTCCTCTTCCCGAGAGAACGCAGGCCGGACGCATCCGCGCAAGGACTCGGGGATGACCAACTCCGCGCCATGGGCCCGGGCCGCCTGCTGCAACGCCAGCATCAGGTTGCCGGTCAGCATCGACTGGAGCCCATCTGGCGCCATCGTCCGGAGCCGGGCCTCGAACCCCTCCGCCGTCACGGGAGGCTCCCCCTCCGCCAGGAACGCGTTCTGGTCCCGGGCGATGCGCGTCCAGGCATCCGCGGCGAAGGACTGCGCGGCCACCAGGTCAGCGAACTGCTGGGGCGTGGTGGTGTCGGTGAGGAGGAGCTGCTCCTCCGACGGGACGAACTCCGCCTGCTGCTCGGGAGACAGCATCTCGCGAAACAGTGCGTCCGGGTCGCTGGTGTAGAAGCAGGCCCGGAGCGCGTCTGGAATCGTCACGTCCGCGCCGTGACGGCGAAGGGTGGCCTGGAGTTCCTCCACCAGGTCCCCGCCGCGCAAGTCGTAGTGCACGAACCCGTCCGGCGAGGCCAGGTAGTCCGGCACCTCCGAGGCCGGCACCGCGGGCCGGTCGTTGAGCTGGTTGTTCTCGGAGATGGACTCCGCCCAGGCCTCGAAGACGCGGTCCGCGTGCGACTGTGCACGGGCGAAGTCCACGAGCTGCCGCGCGGTGAGCAGGTGCGGGCGGCTGGAGTGCATTCGCAGGAGGAAGAGCGAGGACGCCCCATCCGAGGTCACCTCCAGCACCACGCCTCCCGAGTTGGCGAACGCGGCGGCGATGTGCGCGGGAAGCGCCTCGGACGAGGACGCGCCGAGGTCCACCACGCGAACGGAGCGCCCCCCACCTTCCTTGAACGAGTCGAGCCACGCGGCGAGCGGGAGCTCACGCCCATCCAGGAGCCGCACCCCCAGGGAGTACGCTCTCGGCACCTCGAGCCGCCGCAGCGCCCAGGACTCGCCCAGCTCCTCTTCCAGCGCCTCGAGCCGCTGAGGCCACCGAGCACGGTCCTCCCGCAACAGCGAGGACACCAGCACCAGGCAAAGGTCATCCACCCGCACGCACTGCCTCCGGGAAAGGACGCGGCGGGAAGCGCCGCGCCGGAGACCAGACAAAGCACGGCGACGGACGGATGCAAACACGTCACGGCTCCGCCCGCGCCAGGACGGCACGCGAGCGAAGCCGCGTCAGGCGAAGCGACGGCTACTGCTTCGGCTTCGGCTCGCCGTGGGTGTAGATGTCGTAGCCGATGCCGCCCAGGCTCTCACGCTCAGGCGTGTCCTGGTCGAACTGCACGACCTCCAGGTGGTAGGGCTCCGGCGTGGCGTCCGCCGAGCGCTCGAAGAACATCCGCAGCTGGTGCTCCTCGCGGAAGCCCAGCGGCAGCTCGTGGAACACGCCCCCTTCCGGAGACACGACCTCGAACTCGCCCTCGCGCAGCATCTTCATGCCCTCGGCCTTGCCGCCCGCCTCCACCCAGCGCTTGAACAGCTCGTCCGGCAGACGCACGACGACACGGCCGCCATTCCCCGGGAAGGGCCGCTGCCGGTCCGTTTCCGGCACCCGCACCGCCAGCCGCAGCGCCCGGATTCCCTCGTGCACGTTGCGCACGATGAAGTGGACCTCCTCGCTGCCGGACTCCAGGTCCACGATGTTCACGTTGCGCCAGATGATGTTGTTGTTCTGACGGACGTTGGCGTCGACGTTCGTCGTCTCGGTGAACGACATGGGGTCGGATGCGGACTCCCAGCGCGCCACCAGGCAGTAGTGGCCCTCGCCGGGCAGGCTGCTCCACGGCGCCTGGACGATGTGCGTGTCGGGCGTGAAGCCGTTGACGGCGACGTCACCGAACTGCGTCCAGTCCGTGGGCCAGGCCAGACCGGTGGAGGCGTTGGCGTAGTACAGCTTGAGGCGCCCCGAGGCGCCCGGACGGGGCCCGCCGTGCAGCTTCACGTAGGCGTAGTTCGTCGCGCCCAGCTCGGGGTTCTGGTGGACGTGCGGGTTGGCGACGCCGTCCGGGTTGCGGCGAATCCAGATGTACGGGCTGGCCCACATGTCCTGGCCCGCGGTGGCGGGGTCCGGCTCCAGGCCGGTGTCGGACCAGGTGTCGCGCATCCAGACGTCATACGGGTCCGGGCAGGTGGCGCTGCGCAGCGCGCACTGAGGCAACAGCGAGCCCAGGTGGGAGATGATGGAGGTGATGGGCACGCCACGGTTGGGGCAGTTGGCGCAGTGGTGCAGCGCGACGACGCGGTGGTCGGAGTTGGCGATGACGGGAGAGCCGGACGAGCCACCCTGGGTGTCCGCGTAGTAGCCGATGTCCAGCGGGCCACCCGGCGAGCACGCGGGCCGGTTGAGGGCGAAGATTTCCGCGAAGCCCGAGGCGTCCGACGCGTGCGTGGAGTTGCGGGCGATGTGCTTGCCCCAGGCGGCGGGGTGCTGGGGAATGTAGATGCGCTCATCCACGAACGCGGTGGTGTTGCGCAGCTGGAGGTAGCCGTAGGTGGCCGTGGGGTTGGTGGGCAGCCGCACCAGGGCGTAGTCCCGGGGCGCGTCCACGGCGATGAGCGTGGAGCTCGTGGCCACCACCGTGCCCGGACAGCCGAACCAGCTGTTGCAAGCGGAGGTACAGGCGCCGCCCTCGGCCATGAACTCGAAGTCGGTGTTGAGCGCGTCCGAGGTGTTGGCGATGCAGTGCTCGTTGGTCATCACGTGGCCCTGGTTGCCCACGAGCCAGCCCGTGCAGGCCCCGCTGCCGTTGATGAGCAGACGGGCCACCGCGCGCGAGTGCTTGTACTGACGCGGGTCCGATGTCTGGTAGCAGCGCGCGTTGCGCGAGTCGTCCGGACCGCAGAGGGCCTTGTTGTCCAGGTCCTCGCCCAGCGCCGCCAGGTTGGCGAAGCCGCGAGCGAACCGGTCGATGGTGTAGCCGGACTTCGCGTGGCCGCCCGTGCTCCACAGCTCGACGATGGCGACGTCACCGGAGATGTGACCACTCCAGAAGCCGCCCCTCACCGGCGCGTTGCCCTCGCCCTTGCCGAAGCCCTCGTAGCGGTACTCACGCGAGCCGTCTGGCGCGCGGACGATGACGTAGTCCCCCGACGCGAGCGCGAACTGGCTGAAGTGCGGCGCGATGTACGTGGCACCCGGGCTGCTGACGCGGTCCGTCCAGGCCAGCTCGGCCTTGGCGCGAACGCCCTCCGGCCGCGCCTTGGGCTGACGTGACTTGAAGGTGGCGACGACGTCCTCGCCCACCTTCACGCGCCCCTGGGCATCCCGCTGCAAGGGAGGTTGTGACGTGCGGCCCTCGCAGACCGCGCTCTCGTCCGCCATGGCACCGCCGCCGGCCAGCATCATTCCGGCCAGCAACAGGCCTCTCAGATTGAATCTCACGCAGCACCTCGTGGGGGGTGGCAACCACCGGGGGTGGACGCCCGAATCAGGACCGCGGGCACCGGCGGGCCCGCGGTCCTGGAGCAAGCGGCGAGCCACACTCGTGGTTCTATCCACACAAGGAGATTGCGATGGGGAAGCACCCGCTCCCCTCGGACACGGGCCCATCCCGGCGGAACGGGCTTCGCGATGTGACCCGCACCGCAACACTTTGAGTGAAAGTGTAACGCCGCGGGCTACCGGCCCGCCTGAGGCACCCCGTCGTCCTGTCCGCTGCGCTCAGGCGGGTGGCGCGAAACCAGTCGACGAACCGTTCTCGGAAGCGACGGTGTCGGACTGCCCCAGGAAGTCATCCAGCGCGCCCACGTCGATGGGCTTGCGGAACACGGCGTCCACCAGCGCGAGGTTGGAGCGGTTCTGTCCACGCACGTCCATGCCGGTGACGATGGCCAGCAGCGCCTGAGGGGTCTTCTTGCGCAGCTCGCGCGCCAGCTCCCAGCCGCTCATCTCCGGCATCACCGCGTCCAGCAGCGCGGCGTCGTAACGGCGCCGGTCCCACATCCCCAGCGCCACCGCGGGGCTGTGGGCCACCTGGACCTCATAGCCTTCCTCGCCCAGCACCTCCGCCATCATCCGCGCGTTGTCGAGGTCGTCATCCACCACCAGCACGCTGCGCGTCTGCTGGAAGCGCCGGGGCCCCGTCGGCCGCATCAGCTCCGCGCGCGACGGCTCCGGACGTGGCGCGGTGGACACGGCGCCTTCATGCACGCGGGGCAGGCGCACCACGAAGGCCGTGCCCGTACCCGAGGCCGGAACCTCCGCTGTCAGCTCGCCGCCCCAGCGCTCCACCTGTGCCCGCGCCACCGCCAGGAACAGGGACAACTGCGGCGCGCTCGCGTCCCGGCGCAGCGGGTCGAACAGCCGCGCCAGCTCATCGGGCGCGTAGGGCGTGCCCTCGTCCTCGATGCGCAGCGTCAGCCACGAGGCGCCATCCGTGCGAGTGGAGACGTGCAGCCGGCCTCCGGCCTCCATCCGGTCCCGCGAGACGAGCAAGAGGTTCACCACCAGCTCGCGGAAGAAGCCCGTATCCGCGCGCACGTTGCCGGGGTCGCCCAGGTCCAGGTCGACGTACACCGGGTGCTCGCGCTGCTCCAGCTCGCCGCGCGCCAGCTCCAGCGCCTCGCGCACCGTCTGGTCCACCGGGACGTCGGTGGGCTGCTCCTGGGTGCGCTGGATGTTGAACTCCTGGAGCCGGGCTACCAGCTCGCCAATCTGCTGCACCGTCTTGTCGAGCGCCTCCAGGTGCTCGGGCTTGAACTCGCGTTGCAGCAGGGTGATTCGCAGCCGCAGCACGTTGAGGAAGTTGTTGAGCGCATGCGCCGCGCCGCTGGCGAGCTGTCCCAGCGCCTGCTGGCGGGTGCGCTGGAGCAGGCGGCCTTGAAGCCTGCGCAGTTCCCCGTGCGCGCTCTGGAGTGCCTTCGTCTTGTTCACCGCTTCCGTGCGGTCGGTGAAGGTCTGGATGGCGCCAGCCAGCTCGCCCTCCTCTTCCCAGACGGGCGTGGCGCTCAGCTCCAGCGCCGCGGTGTCGCCGCCGGGGCGCTCCACCACCATCATCACCCCACGCACGGGCCCCTTCTCCTTGAGTGCCCGCAGGAAGGGCATGTCGGCCAGCTTGAAGGGTTCACCCGTGAGGTGGCGCGCGTTCACCTGCGTCAGCACGGGATTGATGGTGTTCGCCGCCCGCCCCCCCACCACCGCGCGCATGGGCACCCCCATGAGGCGGCTCACCGGCGGCGTGGCGAAGGAGACGGTACCGTCCACCTCCGCCAGCATGATGCCCACGTCCACCTGGTTGAGCACCGACTCCATCACCGCCGCTTCACGAAAGCGCACCTCCTCCGTCTTCAGGATGCGCGCATAGGACGCCTGGGCCGCGGCGTCCGCCTCCCACACCAGCTCCGCCACGAGCTCCGCCACCTGGGGCTCGATGAAGCCACCGTTGCGGCGCGCGTAGACGTGGAGCATCACCTCTTCCAGGGACTTGAACTCACGCGTCAGGTCCTCGGGGTCGAAGTTCTGGGTGTAGCGGAAGGCGCCGTGCGGGCGGACCACCTCCGGCCAGAGCCGGACGACGTCGTCGGGCCGGTCCCTGAGCAGGCGGGCCAGCTCGTCCAGCAACCGGCGCAGCGGGGCGCGCAGGTCCCTGCCGGGGACCTCCACGTCATATGTCTCCGCTCGCAGGCGCTTGGCCCACAGGCGCGCCAGGCGCTCGCGCTCCTCCTGGAGGAGGTGGGACAGGGCCTGTATGGGATTCACGTCGGGCACGTTCAAGTCAGCAAGCTGCACACGCGCGCCCGCCATGGCCACCCGTGCGCCCGCC